>JAKZXP010000158.1:0-4159 GCA_047514915.1 Terriglobia bacterium | reverse complement strand
CGCCGGTGATGCGACGGCCGTCCTGGGTCACCACGCGGACCGTCTCGTACCCCGAGGTCACCTCCCAGGCGGCGTTGCGGATGGTGATCTGCTTGTTCGGATCACGGATGGATTCGATGAGGTACTGGGTGCCGCGCGAAGCCGCGATGCGGGATAGACTTGGGCCCAGGCGGCCTCCCCTGCCATTCACCATGTGGCACCGGGAACAGGCGCCGGAGCCGAAGAAGATTTGCTCGCCGGCCTCGCGATTGCCCCTAATTGGCATGGCCGAAGCAGGGCTCAAACTCCGCAGATACGCGATGATCGCCCAGACCTCGTCCGCTGCCAAGACGGTCCCCGGCATCTCCGTACCAGGTACACCCTCATTGATGGTTCGAAAGATGGCGGCGTCGCTGCTGCCGTGCGTCCACCGCCTTCTGGTCAGATCCGGCCCACGGCTCCCTCCGCTCGCTTCCACACCATGGCAAATGCTGCACTTCATCCGGAAATTTGACCTCCCCACCTGAATTGCCTCAGGGTCTCCGGCAAGCGGGTTTTGGACTTCCTTCTCCGGGCCAGCCAGGGAGCTAGGCTGGGCTGCCCCCGCGGTTATCGAAAACGTAAACAGGGTTGCTGCTAGCACCAGGACCAGCTTTCTGGCCCGGCCACAGAAGCCACCGTTTGTCAGCGCCATATCCCTAGCTTTCAACTGTACCGAGCAGCTTGCGTCACTTGATGCCTAGCTTTGGCAGGCCCTAGCTTTGGCAGGCGATGATGGGCTCAGGCAATCCGAGTTGTCAAGCCAATCCAAACGCCGGGGGCTTTCCCCGAATTCGAGACTCCAGGCTAGGGATTTCCTTTGGAGCTAGCCTGCTCTCAGAGCGCTCGCGGCATTGGGCAGCAAGCACCTCTCAGGTGGTAAAATCGCCCGCTGAACAGCGCAAAACACCAGGAAAGCGCTTTTGTTTTAGACTCTCGCAGTCGGAATGTGATTTACTAGGTGACGATGCACACCGGGGGGAAGAGCCGGGGGCGTCTGGCTAAATGACACGGCAGAAGCGACTTAGGAAAAAGGCGTTGGCGGCCTACCGGCGCATTCGCGAATGGTGGATGATCGCCAAGGGATTGGTGTTCACTAGCCATCCGATCCTGGCCCACATCATCCCTATCCGCCGCTGCAACCTGTCCTGCGCCTACTGCAACGAGTTTGACAGCCACTCCAAGCCGGTGCCCCTGCAGGAGATGTACCGGAGAATTGACCGACTGGCCTCCTTCGGTATAACCATCATCACTATCAGCGGCGGCGAACCGATGTTGCATCCGGAGCTGGACCAGGTCATCCGGCGCATTCGCAACCACGGAGTCTTGACGGGACTGATCACCAACGGATACCTGCTGACGGCCGGGCGCATTGAGCAACTGAACCGTGCTGGGCTGGACCACCTGCAGATCAGCATTGACAACCTGAATCCCGACGAGGTCTCCAAGAAAAGTCTGAAGGTGCTGGACAAGAAATTGCAACTGCTGGCGGAGCACGCCGAATTCGGGGTCAACATCAACTCGGTGATCGGCAGCGGCATTCGCCACCCGGAAGACGGCGAGGTGGTGGCCCGGCGCGCCGTCTCGCTGGGCTTCACCAGCACATTGGGGATCATCCACGATGGCTCCGGCCAGCTCCGCCCCTTGGGGGACCTGGAGCGGGAGGTCTTCCACCGGATCAAGGGACTGAGGAAACTCTGCTACGCACGCTTCGACAAGTTCCAGCAGAACATCCTCAACGGACGGCCCAACGACTGGCGCTGCCGCGCCGGCTCGCGCTACCTCTACATTTGTGAGGACGGCCTGGTGCACTACTGCTCCCAGCAGCGCGGCTATCCCGGCGTTCCCCTGGAGACATACGGCCGTGAGGACCTGCGCCGGGAGTTTCATACCAAGAAGCCCTGTGCGCCGCGCTGCACCGTCTCTTGCGTCCAGCAGGTGGCCATGATCGACAACTGGCGGTGGCGACCTCAAGAGCTGAAGGCGTTCACTCCACTGCCTACCCAGCAGCCTGTGGTACAGCTCCAGACCGTCCTGCAGGAAAAACCCCAGTCCAGCTAGCTCGCAAAAGACGGTCGCCAGGGGAGCGACCTCCTCCCCGGAGCGAATCGGCATCCTGCGGGCGGAACCCAGCGAGTTCCGGACCAACCGCAGAGCGCAACCTCGCGCGAGCCCGATTGCGGCAGCAGCCTGACGTTGCCTTACGGGGCGCTTCCGGGGGGCTTACGGGGCTCGTGTTGACAATGGAGCAATCCTGTTGTAGAAGACGCTGCGGTCTACAACTGAGTGGCGGAGGCTTCGATGAAACTGGGGGTACTGACTCTGTTGTTCGGCAACCAACCTTTGGAACAGACCCTGGACTTCCTACAGTCGCTGGGAGTGGAAGCGGTGGAATTCGGGTCCGGGGCATATCTAACGACTGCGCATTTCCCCACCGACCAGCTCGTCAACGACGACGCCGCCGTGAAACGGCTGAAAAAAGCTGTCGCGGACCGCAAATTTATCATCAGCGCCCTGAGCTGTCATGGGAACCCTTTGCACCCAAACCCTAAAATCGCCAAGCCTCATCACGAGGACTTCGTCAAGAGCTGCCAGCTGGCCAGAAAGCTGGATGTGCAGCAGGTCAACACCTTGAGCGGCTGTCCGGGCAGCGACCCCCAGGCCCAAGTGCCCAGTTGGATTACCGCCCCGTTGCCGCCGGAGGATTTTTACCGCGCCTGGGAGTGGCAATGGAATGAGCAGGTGATTCCCTATTGGAGGGAAGCCGCCAAAATCGCCGACGCAAACGGAGTTAGAGTGGGGATTGAAATGGTGCCCAATTGCGTGGTTTACAACGCCGAGACGCTACTGAAACTGCGGGACGCGATTGGGCCCACCATTGGGGCGAATCTGGACCCGAGCCATTTGTTCTGGCAAGGATCCGATATCTGCGCCGTGATCCTCAAGCTCCGGGAGGCCATCTATCATGTTCACGCCAAAGATTCAGGTCTTCATCCCCACGTGGTCGCGGTCAACGGAATTCTCGATCCCAAACCCCTCACCGATGAGCTCAACCGCTCCTGGATTTTCCGTACCGTCGGCTATGGGCACGACCAGTTGACGTGGAACAACATCGTCGGGCATCTGCGCATGGTGGGCTACGATTTCGTCCTGAGCATCGACCATGAGGACAGCCTTATGTCGGCTGAAGAGGGGTTGCGGAAGGCGGTCGAGTTTCTGCAACGGACTCTTATCCACGAGCAGCCAGGCCCTGCCTATTGGGCTCAGTAAATCCGCCTGCTTATGGAGCTCAGTAAATCCGAGGGATCGATCCTTTGTCCGGGACAGGCTGCGTGCGAGTGGCACCCGGGCCTACCAGCTGCGGGACAGGAACCGCAGCCTACCAGGAGGTAGCCTACCAGGAGGTAATGATGCACCGAATCACGCAATCCATCAGAAAGCGCGTGTTCTTCGTTTTAGCCGCGATTTGCCTCGCCGCTGGCTTCCCCGGCCGTTCGGCCGCCGAGGATTTGCCCCAGCCGCCCAAGCCAGGCTCTTCTCCTTGGGGCAAAGACGATCAGCGGGGCGCGGCCAACCGGCTCACGCCCCAGAAGGTTCTGGAAGCGGTAAAGCTCATCAAGAAGGGCCGTGTCTATTCGTTGGGGAGAGTTTACGAAGAGGGCATGCCCCTTTTCGGCACACGCTCTTTCACGCTGCTCATTCCCCGCTCGGATCCGCCGGTGGGAAAAAACCGGCTCGTCGGAAACGACGAGTTTGTGGCCACGCAGATCGGCCAGGTGGGTACTCAGTTAGATGGACTAGGGCACGTCGGAATTGACGGTGTTTTTTACAACGGGCTGAAGGCAGAAGAGTTCCTGACGGCCAAGGGGCTTACCCGACTGGGCGTTGAAAACGTGGGGGTCATTTTCACCCGAGGTGTGCTGCTCGACATTGCCGCGCTGAAGGGGAAGTCTCGGCTGGAGAGAGGGCATGAGATTACCGCAGAGGATCTCCAAAAGGCGCTCCGTCAACAAGGCCTGGAAATTCATCCCGGGGACATAGTGCTGATTCACACAGGTTTTGGCAGCTACTGGAACGTGGATAACGAGATGTACAACAGTGGCCAGCCCGGTATTGGTGTCTCGGCGGCCAAATTCCTTGT
>JAKZXP010000157.1:0-2680 GCA_047514915.1 Terriglobia bacterium | reverse complement strand
TATCCACCTGCCAGCGGGTCCTTCTCCGGATGGACGAACGGCAGGAGTCGCGCTTTCTGGTAGGGCTTCAGCCCGTAGGTCCAAGCGACGGGCATGGCAAGCGCGAACAGCAGGCCGAGGACCGCTACGTGTTTCAGCCGGATGCCTGCCAGAAGCAAAGCCATCATCACGATGGGAGCATAAGTAAGGGCGGTGCCGAGGTCCGGCTGTAGTAAGACCAGCCCCATCGGTATGCCACCCAACAGCCCTACCTTGATCAGGTCCCAGATTCTTACCCGCTTCCGGCAAGATTCACTGAAATACCTCGCCATGACCAATATTAGCACCAGCTTGACAAATTCTGACACTTGAAAGTGAAAGCCGCCAGCCAGCGGAATCCAACGCCGGGAGCCAAATACCTTACGCCCCACCACCAGCACCAGCACCAACAATGCTAGGGAGACCAGATACATCAAAGGGGCCTGATCCAACAGAGTGTGGTAGTCAATTAAGCTCATCAGGTACATCAAGACCAGGCCGGCTAAGATCCAGTAGATCTGCCTCTCGTAGGCTCCGGCGAACTTGGTTTTGTAGGTGGCGCTGTAGATCTCCATCAGACCAAGGGCGGAGATCAGCAGAACCAAGCCCAGAAGCAACCAGTCCATCCTTCTGTAGCTGATATAGCGAGACATAGCTTATAACTAGACATAGCTGCCTGGAGCAGAGCCCATCAGGGTGCCAGCGAGCTTTGCGTGCGCGCCTGGCCGGCGGCCAGTTGCCGTGGCTTCTGAGGCTGCCGCTTGTCCCAGTAAGTCTTGATCACCTCGCGCACTATCGGAGCAGCCAAGGAGCCATGCTCTCCGTGCTCTAACAGACAGACCACCACAATCTCCGGGTTGCGCCGGGGAGCCATGCCGACAAACCATGCATTATCCTTGAGATGCTGAGCCCCGACGCGCTTAGCGACCTCCAGGCTGGCTACCTGTGAGGTTCCGGTCTTTCCACCCACCTCCACCCCCTCAATGCGCGCCCGTCTGCCGGTACCCCCACGCTCATTGACCACGCCATACATGCCCAGGGTAACCTGTTCAATCGTTTCCTCGCGAAGCGGAAAGCGCCGCGTCTCGTCCGGGTTCGCGCCGTCCAGGTTCGAGCCATCCGGGTTCGTGCTGGGCCGGTAGTGTTGGATTTCGGTGGGAAACACCAGCCGCGGGCGCCGGAAGACCCCGCCGGAGGCAATCCCGCCGATGGCGTAAGCCATTTGCAACGGTGTCATCGCCACCGACCCCTGGCCGATGGCCACCGAGATAGTCTCGCCCGCATACCATTTCTCCCCAAACAGCCGTCGTTTCCATTCCGGCGAAGGCATCACGC
The DNA here is from genome assembly GCA_047514915.1 of Terriglobia bacterium. Classification (GTDB taxonomy): domain Bacteria; phylum Acidobacteriota; class Terriglobia; order JAJPHL01; family JAPKYU01; genus CBDBKE01. Next base: position 1,327 of record JAKZXP010000157.1, on the reverse strand, counting down.
CTTCCTCTTCATACGGCAAATCAATTCCGGTCGGAGAGCCCAGACCGAATCGCCGGGAGTAATAGGCCATTTTTTCGATGCCCAGGCGCTTGCCGACATTGTAGAAGAACACGTCGCAAGATTGGACGATGGCGCGATGCAGATTCATACGACCGTGCCCGCCCTTCCGCCAGCACCGGAAGTACCGGCCATAAAAAACGGCGCCTCCAGAACAATAGAAGGTGGTTTTCTCCGTGAGGACCTCCTCCTCCAGGGCCGCCGTTGCCAGAAAGATCTTATAGACGGAACCGGGAGCCAATTGGGCCTGAATGGCACGGTTCAGCAAAGGCAGGTCGGGGTCTTGGGTGAGCCGAGTCCATTGCTGGCTGCTGATGCGGATGGCAAAATTGTTCGGATCATAGACCGGGCGGCTGACCAAAGCCAGAACCTCACCGGTGCGAGGGTCCAGGGCCACCAGGGCGCCCTTCTTGTCTTCCATCGCGACTTCCGCCGCGACTTGCAGATCCAAGTCAAGGGTCAGTCTCAGCGGTTGCCCGCCTACGGCGGGTGTTTCGTCCAGCCGCCCCACCTCGCGGCCTATGCTGTTAACGAGGATGTGCCGCAATCCATCCTTTCCCATCAGGATGTCGTTGTACTGCCGCTCCACGCCCCTCTGGCCCACAATGGCACCAGGGCGGTAGTCTGCGAATTCCGCGCGGTTCAGTTCGTCCTCGCTCACCTCACCCACATAGCCAAGGACATGCGCTGCGAAGCCGTCACGCGGGTAGAGGCGCCGTTGCACCATCACCGCCTCCAGCTCCGGCAGGTCATCGCGGTGCGCTTCCAGGAATCCCAAGTCCCGGGAGGTAGCGTCCTCCGTGATGACGACGGGCTCGTAAGGCGCCGCGGTACGGAACCGGAGCAGTCGAGCTTGCAGCTCCTTCAGTGGGATTCGGAGTCCGGCAGCGATCAGCTGCAGATCCCTGTGATCCTTCATTTGCTCGCGCAGTAGCAAGATACTGAACGAAGGATAGCTGGAGACAATGACGCGTCCTTCACGGTCTAGAGTGTGGCCGCGCGGTGCCAGAATCGGCAGACTCTTCACGCGATTTTTCTCGGCCAGTGCGGCGTAATATTCCGGGCGCTGGATCTGAAGCCGCCAGAATCCGGTGGCCAGTGCCAGAAAGATGCCCAGGGTCAGAAACTGGACAACCGCGATCTTGAATTGAGCAAACTTAGTGTCGCCGAATTCGAACATCTCTAGAAGGCCCGCCAGAAAGCCCACTGCAAGAGCCCGGAAGAGCAATGATCCCAAACTGAACAACTCGGGCTGCGGAGTCCCAGAGCC
>JAKZXP010000156.1:0-3226 GCA_047514915.1 Terriglobia bacterium | reverse complement strand
CCTGGCAGGTTTGGACGCTGTTCGCTTTCTATGGCTTGTACTACGCCCTGTCCGAAGGGGTACTGAAGGCGATGGTGGCTGACATGGTTCCCGCACACTTGCGGGGACGGGCTTATGGGATTCTGGCCTCCGTCAACGGGTCCCTGGTGCTGGCTGCCAGCCTGGTTACCGGGCAACTCTGGGAGCGCTTTGGGGCCACCGTGCCCTTCGCGCTCTCGGCGAGCCTGGGGACGTTGGGAGCTTTGCTGGTGCTTTTCCTGGGCCTAGGCAGCGTGGAGCAAAACCAGCCTGGCGCAACTTAGTCCAACTGCTAGCTTAGTCTAGTGTCGCGTCCCGGAAATTCGCCACAAAAGTTCGTGACCACTCGCTCACGCTCGTGGCTCGGAAGCGCATTGAAAATACAGAGCCGCGCGCGTCAGCAAGCGGTCCCACAAGCACACAAACATATACAACGTTTCTCCGGGACACAACACTAGCTGTCAGTCTAACTGATAGTTGGGAGCTTCCCTGGTGATGATCACGTCGTGGACGTGGCTCTCGCGCAGGCCTGCGGGCGAGACGCGCACAAACCGGGCGTGGCGCTGCAACTCCTCTACGCTGGACACTCCGCAATAACCCATGCCCGAGCGCAGGCCACCCACCAGTTGCTGCACCATCGCGTCTAGCGGCCCCTTGTGGGGCACGCGCCCTTCAATGCCTTCGGGAACCAGCTTGCCGGCGGCGCCGTTTTCCACAAATTGCCCGTACCGCTCAGCGGCACCTTCCTGCATCGCTCCCAGGGACCCCATGCCGCGGTAGGCCTTGAAGGTGCGCCCCTGGTAGAGGATGGTCTCGCCCGGGCTCTCGTCGGTGCCGGCGAACAGGCTGCCGATCATCACCGTGCTGGCACCGGCGGACAGGGCCTTGGTGACATCGCCGGAGTATTTGACGCCGCCGTCGGCGATGATCGGGACGCCGCTGTCTTTGGCTGCCCGCGCTGCCTCGGCAATAGCGGTCACTTGCGGCATGCCGGTTCCGCTGATCACCCGTGTGGTGCAGATGGAACCGGGCCCCATGCCCACCTTGACTCCGTCCACATCGTTGCGGATCAACTCGCAGGCTCCATCGAAGGTACTCACGTTGCCGGCCACCAGTTCCACCTCCGGCAGCTTGGAGCGGAGGGCGCGGATGGCCTGGACGACGCGCTCGGTGTGGCCGTGAGCCGTGTCGATGGCCACCACGTCCACGCGCGCGCGGACCAGCTCCTGCGCCCGTTCCAGGTAATCTCCACTGGCTCCCACCGCTGCGCCCACCCGCAGCCGCCCTTGGGAATCTTTGGCAGAATGCGGATACTTGATCTTCTTCTGGATGTCCTTGACCGTGATCAGCCCCTTCAGGTTGTAGTCCTCGTCCACCACCAGCAGTTTTTCCACGCGGTGGCGGTGCAGGATTTTTTCCGCTTCCTCCAGGGTGGTGCCTACCGGAACCGTGATCAGATTCTCCTTGGTCATCACCTCGGAGATGGGCAGGTGCAGGCGGGTCTCGAAGCGCAGGTCCCGGTTGGTCAGGATGCCCCGCAGCTTTCCATTGCCAGTGACGGGGACGCCGGAGATCTTGTAGTGGCGCATCACCTCCAGCGCCTCGTGAATGCGGTTCTCTGGCGACATCGTCACCGGGTCCACAATCATGCCGCTCTCGCTCCGCTTCACCTTGTCCACTTCTTTGGCCTGTTGCTCGACGGACATGCTACGGTGGATCACTCCCAGGCCGCCCTGCTGGGCGATGGCGATCGCCAGGCGGGACTCGGTCACCGTATCCATGGCCGAACTGACAATGGGGATGTTGAGGGTGATGTTGCGGCTAAAGCGAGTGCGCGTGTTCACCTCGGCGGGCATGACCGCCGAGCGGGTCGGAACCAGCAGGACGTCGTCAAACGTCAAGGCTTCGGGCAGGTTGCGCTCAAGCATGTTGCATTGTACCACGGCGGCAGGCTACCACGGCAGCAGGGCAGATCGTAGAGACAGCGACGAAGCGCAGGTTCCGGGGGGAAAAGCCGAAAGCCCCGTGTGCGCCTTGCAGAGCTGCGCGGGCAGCGGTACAATATTCGCAGGAAGAAGACCCGGGAGAAGCGTATGGACAGGGCAGCTCAAAACATACAGGATTCCTTCCTCAACATGGGGCGCAAGGAGAAAACGGCAGTCACAATTTACCTGGTCAGTGGCGTCAAACTGTTGGGAAGGATCAAGAGCTTCGACAAATACTCGCTGATCCTGGAGACCAGCAGCCAGGAGCAGTTGATTTTCAAGCACGCGATCTCAACGGTGGTGATGACCCGGACGCATGCGTCTGCGCCCACGCCGCCGGCTGCCCAGACGCCGGAGCAGCCGCATCCGGCGCCATCCAGCGTCGAAGTGACCGAGGGCTAATTATTCGCTCCAACAATCCGCAAAATGATCGTCGCCACCGGGACGCGCAGCAGCGGGAAAAAGCGATCCTGGTCGGCTTGAAGCTGAAGCGGCCTCGCAGGGTGGCGGCGACGGCCGATGTTTCCGCTGAGGAGTCTCTGGCGGAACTGCAGCAATTGGCCGGCAGCGCCGGAGCGCAGGTGCTCCATGCCTCACTCCAGGCACGGGAAGCTCCCGAACCGGCCACCCTGATCGGCGGTGGCAAGCTTCAGGAGTTGGCCGGCCTGATCCCCGCCCTTTCCGCCGACATGGTCATTTTCGACCACGATCTGTCTCCTACCCAGTTGCGCAATCTGGAGCGGAAGCTGGAATGCAAGGTGGTGGACCGCACGCAGCTCATCCTGGACATTTTCGCCCGGCACGCCCGCACGCGGGAGGGCCAGCTTCAGGTGGAACTGGCGCAGTTGAACTACCTGCTGCCCCGCTTGACCGGCCGCGGGACAGAGATGTCGCGGTTGGGCGGCGGCATCGGAACACGTGGGCCGGGCGAGACGCAGCTGGAAATGGACCGGCGCCGCATCCACCACCGGATCAGCCGTGTAGAGGAGGCGCTGGAACGTGTCCGCGCTCAGCGCGCCCGCCAGCGCAACAAACGGGCGTCGGTGCCCCTTCTGCCCGTGGCTCTGGTGGGCTATACCAATGCCGGAAAGTCCACTCTGTTCAACCGGCTGACCGGCGCCGGGGTGTACACCTCGCCGCAAATGTTCGCCACGCTGGACCCCACACTCCGGGCTCTGACTCTCCCCAGCGGACGACGCGCGCTGCTCTCTGACACGGTGGGC
>JAKZXP010000155.1:0-3168 GCA_047514915.1 Terriglobia bacterium | reverse complement strand
ACCTGAGAGAGGTGGCACCTGAGACGGGCTAGTTGGCCATGAGGCGCCCGTAGGGGCGCCACTCGGGGACGTTGTCGCAGACGGCCTTGACGCCGGCGGTGATGGGCACCGCCAGCAGCAGCCCCATCCCACCCCACAGCCAGCCCCAGAACATCAGGGCGATGGTCACCACTACCGGGTTCAGGTGCACTCGCGAGCCAACCAGCTTGGGGTAGAGCACGTTGAGGGCTATGATGTGGAAACCCACCACGCCGGCGACAATCGCCACCAGCGGTGTCAGCGTATCGTACTTGGCCATGCCGGCAAACAAGGGGGGCACGCTTCCTAGCAAAACGCCCAGGTAGGGCACCACGCTCAAGAATCCGCTCACCGGACCCATGACCGCCGCGTAGGGCAGCCCCATCGCCCAGAAGAAAAGCCCGCTGGCTACGGATAGAATCGCCGCGATGATCAGGTTGCCGATGACGAAGCCGCGAATCATGGTGGTGATGCCGTCCAGCGTCTTTTCCGCTGCCATTCGGTTTCCCGTGCCGAACAGAGCGACGGAGTTGCGCCGTATGTGGTCCCGCCAGGTGAGCAGAAAATAGACCAGGAAGGGAACGAAGCTCACCATGAACAGCACCTCGGTCGCCGAGCGCAGGCCGGCGCCCAGGTAGGTGGTGTAGTATGGGCCGGAAGAAGCGGGCGAGGTCGCTGGCGCAGGCTGGTCGTCTGCGATGACGGTCCGTGTCTGCTTCTGAAGCTCCTTCGCCCTTTGCCGGAATCGCAGCACGTGCCCGCGGAGCTTGGTGGAATACTTCGGGAAATCGTTGACGAAGGTCGCGGCCTGCGCGTAAAACAGGTAGAACAACAGGTAGAAGACGCCCACCATCAGCAGGACCATGAGGGACGCGCCCACCCCCCGTGGCAGGCCCCTGCGTCTGAGCCAGGTTACGCCCGGGTCACAGACCAGAGCCAGCAGCAGCGACACCACCACCGTCATCACCAGCGAACTGGCCAGGTAGAGGCAGGCCAGCAAAACAGCGGCGGCCACCAGCCGCTGCCCGTAGCCGCCTTGCTTTTCCAGAGCTTGCTGGACGGGCATGGCGTCGTCTGCCGAAGGTATCACAGCGGTGGGGATTACCCTATACAATGGGGCCGTGGAGCGAAAACCACATGGTCGTGTGCTCGCGCTCGATCTGGGCCAACGGCGCGTCGGGCTGGCCGTCTCTGATCCGCTGGGACTAACCGCGCAGGGCCTGCCCACGCTGGAGCGCAAGAACAAGCGCGCCGATCTGGAGGCCCTACGGCGGCTGGCCGAGCAGCACCAGGCCGTGCTGCTACTGGTAGGCCACCCGGTGCACCTGAGCGGGAGAGCCGGGACGCAGGCGGAAAAGGCGGCTGCCTTCGCCGAAGACCTGGGGCGGTACCTGGGCCGCCAGGTCTTGCTTTGGGATGAACGCCTGACCACCGCCGAGGCCCAGCGTGTCCTGCGGGAAAGCGGTGCGGGCCGGGTCAAGCGCTCCGCTGCCATTGACCGGATGGCGGCCGTGCTGCTGCTGCAAAGCTATCTGGATCAGCAGAGGATGACAGATTGTTCTCCCGAGCAGAGCGCATCTTTGGACATGTAAAACGTGAACATGTGAAACGGAGCCGCCTTCTTCTGCTGCTGGGCGTGGTCGCGCTGGCGGGGGCCAGTGCGTTCGCCCTGGCTGCCTATTACGTCACGCGCCCCTTCCGGGGCTGGGAGCAGCCAGCCGTGGTGGACGTGGCGCCCGGCACTTCATCCCTGGCCATCGCCGTGCGCTTGCGCGGTGCCGGGGTGCTCCGCTGTGAATGGCCTTTCCTGCTGTTCTACTACCTCGGGCCATGGCAAACTCTGAAGGCCGGGGAGTACCACTTCGACCGTGCACTCAGCCCGTGGGAGGTACTGAGGAAACTCAGCCGCGGCGACGTCTACCAGCACAGTATTACCATTCCGGAAGGGCACAACATCTTCGAGGTGGCCGAGGCGGTTTCCGCCAGCGGGCTGGTTTCTAGAGAGCAAATCCGGGAGGTTCTCCAGGACAGCGCGCTGATTGGCGATTTGGACCCATCGGCGGAGAACCTGGAAGGCTACCTGTTCCCGGATACCTACTACTTCACCCGGCACACCTCAGCTGCAGAGATGGTGAAAAGGATGGTGGCGCGGTTCCGCAGGGTGTACGGGGAGCTGGAGAGCAGGCGCTCTCCCGACCGCCCGCTGCGGGAGGTCGTCATCCTGGCTTCGCTGGTGGAGAAGGAGACTGGATTGCCGGAGGAGCGCCGGCTGGTGGCCGGCGTCTTCTACAACCGGTTGAAGGCCGGCCTGCCGTTGCAGTGCGATCCGACGGTGATCTATGCTGCGCTGGTGGCTGGGCGCTACCGCGGCGCGATTTTCCAGAGCGACCTGAAGTTCAATTCGCCTTACAACACGTACCGGCGACGCGGGCTGCCACCGGGGCCGATTGCCAATCCGGGGCGGGCAGCACTGGAGGCGGCCATGGCGCCGGCCTCCACCAACTACCTGTACTTTGTCAGCAACGCCGAGAGCGGCCACGTCTTCTCCACCAACCTGCGCGACCACTCCCGCGCGGTCGCCGAGTACCGCCGTAAGGCCAACGCCTCGCGGCGGTCCCGACCTGCACCACGCCGTGACAAGCAACCCTGAGAAAAAACATCTCGGGGAGAATCCCCAGCTATCGTTTGGTTGCCTCTCCTCACGGTCAACTAATTGGCCTTCTGGCTCAGCCGCGGATTGTGTATGTGCGGGACTGGCCGGTGCGGCCGTTAGTGACTGTATAGCTCATCCCATCGGGGGCCACTGCGACCTTGATCAGGTGCCCTTTGCACTCCTCCTCTGTGCCCAAATTGGCGATCAACTCCGGCGCCGTGTTCCCCTTGTCGCCGTAGTCCAGGTTCCGATGCCCCTGGTAGATGTCCTCCAGGCTGGGGAGCGCACGCAGCGTTTCCATTACCTCGGGGAAGATGCCCTTGTGAGGACCATTATTCGCCACCGCCACCTGCGGCTTCACGCTGCGCAGTAACACCGGGTTGCTGCTGCTGTCGAGCCCGTGGTGCGTTACGTGGTAGAGATCCACCCGGCCGATCACGTTCACCGGGCAGGCCAACTTATGCTCGATGTTCCAGGTCAGGTCGCCCAGGTCCAGG
>JAKZXP010000154.1:0-3515 GCA_047514915.1 Terriglobia bacterium | reverse complement strand
GTGTTAACGGCGCTGCCTCGCGTGCGACTGGAGAGGTAAATGGATTTCGGATTGCGGATTGCGGATTCAGGAGTGCGGAGGCAAGAACCCGCAATCCGCAATCCGCAGTTTGCAATGGCCAGCGCCGGTTTTACCTTGCTCGAGGTTCTGGTGGCGACAGCGCTGATGGGGATTGCTGTGGCTGCGCTGATGAGCGGTCTCTCGGGCTCGCTGCGCAACCTGTCGCGCGCCGAAGCTTACGAGAAAGCGGTGCTGGTGGGGCGCGCCCAATTGAACCGTTTGTTAGTAGAAGAAACACTAACCCCCGGGCAGCTTGCCGGCCAGTGGGATGAAAGCGTTCGCTGGGAGGCAGAAATCCGGCCCTGGGATCCATCCGGCGCCGGCGGGCGAGGCGCGGCAGTGACGAACCTGATGGTGGTGAGTTTAACTGTGTTCTGGAAAGGCGCACGCGGGGAGAAGCATGTCACGTTTGAAACCTGCAAGTATGAGCCACAACTGCCGCCACAGTAACGGACACGCCGCGGGCCTGACCCTGCTGGAACTGATGGCCGCAGTCACTATCTCCGGCTTGGTGGCGCTGGCCGCACTGACTTCGGTGCGCATCGGCCTGCAGGCATGGGAGAAGGGCCAGCAGGCGGTGGTGCAGTTGCGCCGTGTGACCAACGTGGAGGACATTCTGCATTTCCAGCTTTCTAACCACCTGTTGCGGCCCGTCACAGCGGTATTATCCGACAGCCGCCTGCAGATGTCCTTCTTCTTCGCCGAGGAACACCGCCTCCTCTTCCTGACCTCGTATTCAGCGCGCGAGCACGGGCGGGGCGGCATCGTGGTGGCCGACTACTTCGCCGAGCAGCAGCCCGACCGGACCTGGAAGCTGTGGCTCGAGGAACGGCCGGCGCGGAACAGCGAGCAACTGGCAAGCCGGGTGGTGGAAGTCGTCCGCAGCACTGAAGGGGCCCGGCCGGTCCTGCGTCCATTCGAAGCGGCTCGTGCCCTGCTGCTATTGGAAGGCCTGAGCGAGTGCCGCTTTCAGTACCGGCGCGAGATGCCTGCACCGGCTATGTGGGTGTCCTCCTGGTCGCTGCTGGCACACACCGAGATGCCTTCGGCTGTCGCCCTTCAGATGAGGGCCGAGGAAGCACGATGGAAAGGGCTGGCGCCGGTTCCCCTCTACGTACGCATGCGCATCGCGGGAGTGACCCGATGAGCCCGCGGCGACCACCTCGCAGAGGGTCTGAGCAAGGAGGAATTCTATTGCTGGTGCTGTGGCTGACAGCTGCGCTTTCCTTCGTGTCGTTGGCGCTGGCGCTTTCGGTGCGCACAGAGCTGGCCGCCACCCGTTACCGTTTGGAAGCCGAGCAGGGGCGGTTTCTGGCTCGCGGCGCGCTGGAACAAGCGCTCTACGTGCTGCAAACCCCCCGCTTGCGCGATGCGGAACAGAAGTTGCTTTACGAACCAGGTCAGCCCTATCTCGAGTTTTCCTACGCCATCGGGACGGCCCGCGTCCGCGTGGCCTCCGAAGCGGGCAAGCTGAACGTCAACACCGCTCCGGTGGAGCGGCTGCAAGCGCTGTTTCAAGCCGCCGGGGTGGGGGAGCGAGACGCGAAAGAGATAGCCGAAGCCATCAGCGACTGGCGCAGGCCAGCGGGTTCGACGGTCGGCAGCGCCTTTGACCAGTTCTATGCGGGTCTGGCGCAGCCGTATCAGGCAGCGCACCAGCCCTTCCAGCGGGTCGAAGAACTGCTGCTGGTGAAAGGAGTCACGCCGGAGCTGTTCTACGGCTGGATGGAGCGCGACGCCAATGACCGGCTGGTCCAGCGCGGCGGGTTGAACCGCCTGCTGACTGTTTATGGGAACTTCATGAAGGTGAACGTGAACTACGCCCCCTACGAGGTGCTGCTGAGCGTGCCCGGCATGGACGAAGAGCGGGCTCGGGCGCTGGTGGCTGGGCGTCGCGCAAAGCTTTACCGAAGTATTTCTGAACTACCGCTTTCGCTTCCCCAGGGGGCTTTGTCCCACCTGGCGTTGAATGGAATCTCCGACCTGTACACCCTGACGGCCACCGGCCGTCTCCACAGCACCGACACCCGGGCGTCGGTGCGTGCCATCGTCCGCAGGGAAGCTACCGGACAGATGCGGCTACTGGTCTGGGAGGAGCGGGCGGTTGGTGAGGAGGCCTTTGAACTGCCGGCCTGGGCGGAAGGACGAACTTGATGTACCTGGGGACCAGCATCGGGATTGCCGTCCAGGAGAACCACCTGGATGTGGTCTGCCTGGTGGGCCGCTGGCGCCGGCTGACCGTCACCGGATTCCTCCGGATCGAAGATTTCCGCACCCGCCCGGTGCCTGAGGTGGCCGAGCAGTACCGGAGGTTCCGCGAGGAAAACCACGCGCTGACCAGCAGCGGCATGGTAGCTCTGCCGCGTGGGATGGGCCTGGTACGAACGCTGGAATTGCCCGCCGAAGTTGGGCGGGACCTGGAGCAGGCGGTCACCTACCAGGTGGATTCGTTGCACCCGTTCGAGGAGGGCAGCGTGTATTTCGACTACGCGGTCTTGCCCGAGTCGCCAGTCGAGAACCGGGGCAATGGCGTCGGCGCTGCGAAAGACGCCCAGGGCGGGCGATTGCTCGTGGCGGTGGCGCTGGTGGAGAAAAACACGCTGGACCAGCTCTACCAGTGGTTCTGCCAAGCGGGCATAGATATCGCCGGCTTCACCCTGTCCACGGCCGTCCTGTACCAGGCGATGCGCGGGGATTCCCAATATTGGGGCCGAAGTGCCAAGGCCGGAAACAGCCCTGGCGTCGGCCGCCCGCTGGTGCTGCTGCACCAGTGTGGGCAGTCTCTGGAAATGCTGGGCATCGCGACCGACGGCGCGTTCTACTCCAAGCAAGTTCCTGCGACCGCACCGTTGCAGCGAGAAGTCGAGTTTTGCGCCGCGGAGTTGCGCCTGAATCGTGAGGAAAGCCCGCTTCTGCTCTGGACCGGCGAGGGAACCCCGCCACAGCTAGAAATCGGAGAGAAAGCAGCGCGGGAAGGCGCTGCGCCAGCAGGTGCCCGGTTGGAAGAAGGTTCCCTGGCGGCGACACCGGAGGTCCGACCGGCAGAGTTCCACCTTCGGGAACATTTTGTGGCCTACGCGGCGGCCCTGCCCGGCTTGGAGCGTCGCCTGCCCGGGTTGCCGTGGGGACGGCAGGCACAGGGCCTGCGTTGGAATCTGCTCCCGCCCGCCAAGCGCATTTACCGTTCCCACTGGGCTTACACCGCGGCGTGGGCACTGGCAGTACTGGTGCTGTTACTGGGCGCGGCCTGGGCCGCCACCGGCTGGGCGCAGGACCGCCTCTACACTTCCTGGTTGAACTCGCAGATCAACCAATTGAAGCCCCGGGTGCAATACGTGGAGCGGCTCGATTCCCGGCACAAAGCGCTGCTTGTGAAATTGCAGCTGTTGCAAGGCCAGCAGCAAGACATCCCACACAAGCTGGAGGCCTGGAAGGAGCTGACCCGCTTGATTCCC
>JAKZXP010000153.1:0-4303 GCA_047514915.1 Terriglobia bacterium | reverse complement strand
GTGCAGCGGCAGCGATCCGCCCCTGGGGATCGCTCTGCACGTCCCTAGTGCGGCTGTAGGTGTAGGAACCCTGAAACTGCACCCCTTTGCTCCAGCGGCGTTTCAGTCCCACTTCGAGCGCCACGTAATCGGAATGGCCCTGGTTTGCGCGGTAGCTGATCTCCGGCTGGTCGGGATTGTAGCGGCCTCCCGGGTTCTCCAGTGTCCCGGGAAGGGAGAAAATGCGGTTGATGACGTCCGCCGTGGCCAGCTTGCGGCCGAGCGAGCCGGCCTGGTTCACTTCCAGCAGCAGGTTCGGCGTCAACTCTCGCTGGAAACCGAGAAACCAGTTTTGGCTGTACGCCGTGCGGAGATTGCGGTCCACCGCGATCGTTGCCACAGGCGAGGGCAGTCCAAGCTCACGCACTCCTTCCCGCGCAGGAAAGGTGTACTCGAACTGCAAGGGCAGCCCGGGCAGGTTCGCCATGGTCCGTAGACTGAGGGTGTTGCTGCGGACGTCCAGCCAGAAATTATTGAACACCCGATCATAAAACAGACCGTAGCCGCCGCGCAGAACGCTCTTGCCGTTGCCGAACAGGTCGAGGGCGAAGCCGAAACGGGGGGCAAAATTATTTCGGTCAGGGTGGAATACCGGGCCGGTTTCGAGCTGGCCGTTGGCGATGCGCTCGCCGATGTTCTGCCCGTTCCCAAACACGAAGTTGAAATCGCGCGTGTTCCTGCGGGGCACCGGCACACCAAAATACTCGTAGCGCAGCCCCAGGTTGAGCGTTAACCGGCGCGTCAACTTCCAATTGTCCTGGAAGAAAAACGCAAATTCCCTCTGGCGGTAGAAGCGCCGGTAGTCGTCGTCGGGGGCCGGCAGACCGGTCTGCCGATTCAGCGTGATCAGCAGAAACGAGGGATCGTCAAACTGGAAATTGAAAACATTGTTGAAAATGTAGAAGCCGTCGCGTGCCGTCGAAAGCAGCGACTCGTGCCGGGTCGGTCGCCACTCAAAGCCCAGCCCCAGCGCATGCCTGCCGCTCAGTCGACTGTAGTTATCCACCACATGAAAGACGGAGTCGCGGAAGAAATAGTCCAATGCGGATTCGCTGCCCGGAAGCGAGATGCCGTCCCCGGAGCCGATGGTGGGAATCTCCGGGTGAGGGCGCAGCGTCCGCACGCTCTTGCGGTTGAACCCGAACTTCAGCTCGTTAGAGCCGCCGCCCAGCTCCCTGGTGTAGTTGGTGACGAAATTTTGCCCCCGTACGACCAGCGGAGAATTCAGACCCGGATAGACGCTGAAGATGAAATCGTCGTTGGTCTGCTGGGAAAAGGCGTAGCGCCCAGTGAGGCGCTGCCGTCCGTCAGCGGAACTGTAGTCCAGTCGTCCCAGGGCGAAAGTGTTTCGCTGCGGGGAGGGGAAGGTAAACTCGTGCCTGACGGCGAACCCGACGCCAGGGATCGGCTCACCCGCCGGAGGCGGAAACTGAGTCAGCAACTGCTTGGCCATGCTGCCTTCGAACAGCGAGTCAACAAACTGGGGGCTGGGCAGGAACACCGTGCGCGGCTGGCTTCGGCTGGAAAACTGGAAACGCTCAAAGTTGCCGAAGAAAAACAGCCGGTCGCGCCGCAGCGGGCCGCCCACAGAGGCGCCAAACTGGTTCTGCCGAAACAGCTCGCGTGGCAGGCCCTGCGGTTCCTCCGGCGCCGCCGTTCGCGGGCAGGGGAAGCAGTTGTTAACGAAGGAATTGGCGTTTAGCCGGTCGTGCTGGAAAAACCCGTACAGGGTCCCGTGCAGACTGTTGGTTCCGCTGCGGGTGATGGCGTTGGCGATGAAGCCCGAGGAGCGGCCGTACTCGGCTGCGAAGTTGTTGGTGGCCATGCGGTATTCCTGGATCGCGTCGGCTGAGACGCTGGCCGCCGGACCGGTCACCAGCAGATCGTTGTTGTCCACGCCATCCAGCAGGAAATTGGAACTGGCGACGCGCTGCCCATGCACGGAAAAGCCCAAGCCGCGCGAGGTCGCACTGTCGGACGTCACGCCGGGCTGCAGCGCCAGCAGCGTGTAGACGTCACGGCCGGAGAGCGGCAGCTCCAGGATCTTCCGCTCATCAATCAGGCTAGACACCGTGGCCACCAAGGTTTCGGTGGCCTGCGCCGGCAGGCTGATCATCACCGCCTGCGGCACGGCGGCATCGGCCCCGTACATGAGCGCCAGGATCCTGCTCGGGGTGGCTCCGGCGGGGGCCGCCGCCGGAGTGGCTGGCGCGGTGGGCGGCGCCGCGCCCCCCTTAACGGCAAAATTCAGTTCAAGACGCGCGGCTACCGGAAGCTCGACGGGCGAGCGCTCCTCCGGCCGGAAGCCCAGGGCATCCACCCGCACGCTATAGGTCCCGGGCTGCAGCGTGGGGAAGGAATACAGCCCTTCCTCGTTCGTGTACCGGTAGGATTGGACGTTGGTCTGGAGATTGCGCTGGATCACCAGAGCCTTGGCGACCGGCTCGCCGGTGGCCTCCTGGGTCACCCGTCCGAGCAGCATCGCCTGGGAAGATTGGGCCTGCGCCGCAGCCGGGGAGAACCAAATCAAAAAGCCGAGCACCACAATCCGGAACAGCTTTCCGGGGCATCGGCTCATTTCTTCCTCTCCATGGAGCGCAATTTTCTTTGCAGCTCACGGAGGAGTTTCGGATCGCGGGTGCGGGCCATCCCCTGGCGGTAATCTTCGGCGGCCTGCGCGAAGTTTCCCTGGGCGGCGTGCACATCGCCCAGCCAGGAGTAAGCCGACGCCGCGGCCGGATTGTTCACCATCATCTGCATGAATACCTGCTCGGCCTCCTCCAGCTCCTTGCCTTCCAAGAGGAAGTTACCAAGCGCTTCCAGGGCTCGCGGGCTGCGGGGGTCGCCAGCCACGGCCTGACGCAGCATGGCCTCCTGCAACTCCCGGCGGCGTTGCTTGCGGTAAATCTCCGCCAGCTTCAAGCGCGGCTCCACCAGCCGGGCGTCCAGATCCGCTGAGGTGCGGAAGTGCGCCTCAGCCTGGCGCATCTCGCCTCGCTGCTCAAACAGCAGTCCCAGGTTGTGGTAGCTCAGCGCGTCATCCGGCATCATTTCGATAGCGCGCCGGAACTGCTCCTCGGCTTCCGGATAACGACCCTGGTCCAGATGCAGAATCCCCCGATTGTAATGTAAATAGGAGTACTTCAGGCCCAACTCGATCCCCAGATCGATTCCTTTCTGGAATTCCTGTTCCGCGTCACGATAACGCTGCTGGGCGATGTGAACCAGGGCGGTGTTGTAATGAGGATAGACCCATTTTTCGGCGCGCGCCGAAGCTGCGCGAAAGTTGGCCAGAGCATCATCCCATTGTCCCAGCTTCATGTGCGCGATCCCCAGCGCGTTGTAGGAATGCGCCGCTTCCGGGTCCAGCTGGATGGCCTCACGCAGCATCGAAATTCCCTTTTTGTAGCGGCCACTCTCCACCAGCGCGCGTCCGGCCATGAACCTAGCCTTGGGGGCCAGCGTGGAATCTTCCGGGTCTAGCTGCAGAGCACGAGCGTACAGTTGCGCTCCTTCCTGATACTTCGCTGTGTCCAGCCGGATGACTTGATCGCCACGCCGGTAGGCCGCCAGCACTTTGTCCCCTGCGGTGGCCAGCGCGATAAACAAGTCGTCCTGCGCGTCTTCTTTCTCGGACTCGGGAACAGCGAGTTGGGCGTAACGTTGATACAGGTCCCAGGCGTTGTCCACGGGCGGGGCCAGCAAGCGTCCTTCCCGCAGAGCCTGCTGCAAGGCGGTGCGAACTTCTGTGCCCTCCGGCGGGATGACCTGCAACGAGGCGATTTCGGTTCCTCTGGGGCGGGGCAACTGGCCCAACTGCAGGTCTTCCGGACCCGGTTTGTCGATGAAGGTAATGGGAGTTTCGGCTTCAAATGTTCCAAATTCCCGAACGTGCTGTTGCCTATCGGTGGCCTCTTCGACCTTCTCATCTAGATAATCGACCAGTTCTGTCGCGTTCACCGTCTCGTCGCCATTGGTGTCAGCTGCCCCCATCATGCCTTTGAGCAGATAGTAGGTGAAAACGCCGTGGCCGCCACCAAACTGTGGCCCTTCGCGGGAAAATTCGTTGGGGCGGCTGGCCAGCAGGCCCAGAGTTTCTCCTTCGCTCTTGCTGACGTCTTACCCCGGATTTCCTTTATGAACTACCGGCGGCAACCTTCTGAATGACTCCAACGTCAGTATTGATGCGGGTTCCAGCATCAACATTGCCTTCCGGAGGTGTACACCGAATGGGTGAGAGCCAAAAACAGGCGTTTCAACTGTC
>JAKZXP010000152.1:0-4528 GCA_047514915.1 Terriglobia bacterium | reverse complement strand
CTGGTGGAACGCTCCTCGTTGCCGGCCTTCTGGCTGCTCGGGCGCGCATGGTCTCGCGCCTGGCGCAAGCGGCGCTGGATCCAGCAACGCCGGCGCGTGGCCGACCGCGAGCTGGCCCGCTGGTTCCGCTTCCGTCCGGTGTCCTTCCCCATGCGGGAGCAGGGCGTTTCGGTCCCCGCCGGTTCCAGCTCACGACTGGGCGTCTCATCCTGATTAGCTCCTGTCGGGGCTGATTAGCTTCTGTCGGCGTGCATGGCCGACATGGCTTGATGAACATTGCCATTTTGGGAACCCGGGGCATCCCGGCCGCCTACGGTGGATTCGAGACGTTCGCGGAAGAACTGGCAGCCCGGCTGGCGGCGCGAGGCCACCGGGTCTGGGTCTATGGGCGGCCGCATCGGGTTGGCTTCCGACCACCGGGGGCGACCGAATATCGCGGCGCCCACCTGGTCCTGCTACCCTCCATCCCTCACAAGTACCTGGAGACGGTTAGCCATACCTTTCTCTCCGTGCTGCACCTGTTATGGCGCTTGCGTGCAGTGGATGTGGCACTGGTTTGCAACGCCGCGAACAGCGTCTTCTCCTGGCAACCTCGCCTGGTCGGCGTCAAAACGGTGCTCAACGTGGATGGGCTGGAGCGGCTGCGCCGGAAGTGGAACGTGGCGGGCCGCGCCTACTACCAGGTCTCCGAATGGCTGGCCACCTGGTTGCCCACCGCCGTCGTCACCGATGCCCACAGCATCCAGCGCTATTACCTGGACCGCTACGGAAAGACCTCGCGGTACATCCCCTATGGAGCAACCTCGCCGGGGGAAGCCGGGACCGATCAGCTAACCCGGTTAGGGCTTGAGCCGGGCAACTACCTGCTCTACGTCAGCCGGCTGGAGCCGGAAAATAACGCCTTGCTGGTGGTGCAGGCCTTCGAAAAGGTCGCGAGCACGGCGCGGCTGGCTGTGGTCGGCGACGCCCCGTATGCTGCTGGCTATATCCGCCAGGTCCGCCAGACGCGCGATCCGCGCATTGTGTTCCCGGGCGCCATCTACGGCGAAGGTTACCGGCAGTTGCGCGCCCACGCCCTGCTGTACGTCCACGCCACCGAAGTCGGTGGCACGCATCCCGCGCTGCTGGAGGCGATGGCGGCCGCTCGGCCTGTGCTCTACCTCGACACGCCGGAAAACCGCGAGGTCGCGGGCGAAGCAGGCCTCCCGTTCACCCATTCACCTGAAGATTTGGCCGAGAAGATACGCTTTCTGCTGGCGCGCCAGGACGAGCGGCAACGCCTGGGCGTGCTGGCGTGTGAGCGCGCCCGGCGCCTGTATGATTGGGAGGACGTGACGACCGCCTACGAGCAGTTGTTCCAGGAATTAGTCAATCGCTAGATTCATAATCCAGCAGCGGCTCGTTAGACATCACCCTCTATCTTTTTGGTGTCGAGAAGCCGGGCGCCGTGGTGCACCGTCAGAATTTGGACTTCCTCGTCGCGAACCCGATATACGACGCGATAGCTGCCCACGATGATCTCCAGGATGTTCTGGATTCCTAACTCTGGAACGGCTCGCCCCAAACGCGGGAAGTGCGCGAGTTGATCCGTGGCCCGCAGCACCCGGCCAGCAAACGCCGCCGCTACCGGAGGTGCGTCGCGGGCAATGAACAGACAGATCGCATCGAGGTCATCGGCGGCCTGGGGCGTCCACCTTACTTCAGCCATTTGGCCATGCGCTGGCGGACTTCTTCTTGGCTGATCAGCTCCCCACGATCGGCTTGGCGAAGGCCTCGCTCGACCTTGTAGAGGAGATACAGCCGATCCAAGGCATCTTCGACCCCAGCGTCGTCCGGGAGATCCTCAATGGCCTTCAATATCTGCTGCTTCGTCTCCACGGCTACTCTCTCATTCTATTTCGTATCCTAGCACTGCCGGAGCGTCGGCAACAGCCATTGCTGGCTGCGATTCTCCAGGAGCTACCGCCGCCGCTCAGCCGCGGCCCGGCCGTAGCCGTCGCATGCAGCGCCTTGCTACGCCCCATCGCCTGCATCCCACAGTTGCTCCACCTCGATGAGAAGGCAGTCGAGTTCCTTCGCCGCTAACCGGCATCCGTTAATGATGGTTTGGTATGTGGAATAATCGCGGATCGATTTAATCTGCTGCACTATGTGTGTCTTGGTCAGCAGATGGTGATCGGCAAAGCGATCCTCGAGGCCCCGCCATAAGTTAGAGTCAATCGGAGGATGGATGGCTTCTCTCAGGCCGGGACGTCCCATCTCCCCAATGTAAACAGCGGTCTTCAAATAGATGTTGACCATCTTCGCTGCCCACCCGACGCATACAGTGGGCTTGAGCCGACAGAGGTTCTCGGTGGCTAACTGGTGCCACTCATCGAACTCAGCGGGTGAGATCGGCGAGCTGTCGTCAAGCACTGTCGGAAAGTCCACGGTTTGCAGGAGCGGATATATGTCCTTCCGGGCTTTGATCGGAGCCCCAGACCGAAGAGCTGAAAGCACCGTCCAACCAGCGTAGGTGGTGATGATCTTGCGTCGGCACTCATTCACAAATTGTTCCTCTCGTTTACGCTGACTTGGATAAGGCTGGTCCCGATCAGCCTAAGAACAAACCACCGGTGAACTGAGGCGGCAACCACATTAGTTTCTAACGACTTCTCCCATGTCCAATTACTTTTCTCCCAGTTCTAGGCTGACCGGTCAGTCCGGATCATCCCGCCGCGGGCGCTGGACGCGGCTTTCCGCCATGCCGGCTGCGCCTAACGGCCGGGCGTTCAGCGGCGGCGCCGTTTTCGCGCTGTCCGCTGCACCGCCTCGTTAGGCAGCCGCATGTAATTCTCAGGCTGTAATAGGCTGGCGACCAAAATGTCTTCGTCAATGGCTTCCCAGTGAATGCCGATGCCGCCACCGATTAGCTCCCACGCTGCCCTTTGTTTCGGACTGGCGGCAAGAAGTCTCGGGAACCAAGCAAGAGGCACCGAGACCATCCGCCCGTCAGCCAGAACAACGTTCAGCGTATCGGTTGTGCACGAGACCTCTACCGCCATGACTTCACTGCTCTCCACCAAAGTATTCATGCCACTTCTCCAGGAAGAACCTTCTGTTCTCAACGACCATGTCTCGAATCTCAGTGAGCTGGTGGCCGCGAAAGCCGCGATTGTTCGCCAAGCTCACAGGCCTGAGCCAGAACTTCGCATATCGCCCCGCATGAGCCACGTGTATGTGTGGTGGCTCGCGACCCTCCATGCTGAAGAAGAAGAACCGGTAGCCACGGACCCTCAACAGGGCGGTCCCGACCTGAGTTTACCGCGATTAGGTCCTCAATGATAAGTCCCAGGCTGGCCCAGCAGTCGGCCGAACTCCTGTTAGGCTGGCCAGCCATTCTCGTTTGGCCACACGCAACCCTCACACTGTACAATTGCTGAATTAGCCAATTCAATGGCAACAGGATCAGCCCCAGAAGTTTCCGTGGTTGTGGTGAACTGGAACCGCCGCCAGTTGCTGCGCGCTTGCCTGCTCTCGCTACGTGCCCAAACCTTCGGCAGCTTCGAGCTGATTGTCGTGGACAACGGCTCCGAGGACGGCTCCCCAACCATGGTGCTGGAGGAATTCCCCGAGGTTGTGCTCATCCGCAACGCCGAGAACCGCGGCTTCTGCGCCGCCAACAACCAGGGCATCCGCCAGGCACGCGGGCGCTATGTTGCGCTGCTGAACAACGATGCTGAGGCCGAGCCCCAATGGTTGGAAGAGCTGCTCGGCGGTTTGCGCGCCGGGCCGGACGTAGGTATGTGCGCCTCCAAGATCTTGTTCTACGAAGCCCGCGGCGTCATTGACAAGGTCGGCCACCTGATCTACCCCGATGGGCAGAATCGGGGGCGGGGTTGTGGGGAGCCGGATCGCGGCCAGTACGAGCGCCCCGAAGAGGTGCTGCTGCCCGATGGTTGCGCTGCCCTCTACGACCGGCGAGTGTTCGAGAGCGCCGGCCTATTCGACGAAGACTTTTTTGCCTACGGCGACGACGCCGAACTGGGTTTGCGCGCGCGTCTGGCCGGCTGGCGCTGCATGTACGTGCCCACAGCGGTGGTCTACCACCATCACTCGTCCACGCTGGGCCGTTTCTCCGAGCGGCGGCTGGTGCTGGTGGAACGTAATCGGGTGTGGCTGGCGGCGAAGCTGTTTCCCTGGCGCTTGCTCCTGCTGAACCCTTTTTACACTGTCACCCGACTGGCGGCCAACGCAATGGCCGCGGCGCGCGGCCAGGGGGAGGCCGGCCAGTTCGCCGGCCAGCGCGGCTGGTGGCTGCTGGTGCGTTGCCTGCTGCGGGCCTATTGGCAGGCGCTGGCCGGGCTGCCCGGCGTGTGGCGCAAGCGCCGTCAGGTCCGCCGCGTTCGCAAGCTCTCGGACCGCGAATTCCTGCGGCTGCTCCGGCGTTTCCGCATTACCGCGCGCGAACTGGCCTTCCAGGCCAGACCCCTTCCCGGGCCGGCGGAGGCGGCATGAGCAATGCCGCCTCCTGCCCCTTGTGTGGGGC
>JAKZXP010000151.1:0-3318 GCA_047514915.1 Terriglobia bacterium | reverse complement strand
CCATTTTCAGGACTCTGCTTGGCCAGTCGGCCATCAATCTCCTGGTAAAAATACTTGGCCAGGTTCTCCGCCGAAGGGTTCAGCAGGTCGAACGGCGCCAGGTCATTGAGGAACTGGTGGTCTACCCGATCGGCGACCTGCCGCAGCGCCCCTTTCAACTCCACAAAGTCATACAGCAGGCCAGTGGAATCCAGGTCGCGCCCGCGCAGCGTTAGGCGGACGCGGTAGTTGTGGCCGTGCGTGTTTTCACATTTACCGCGGTAACCACGCAAAGCGTGGCCGGCGGCAAAGGTATGCTCGACGGTGACTTCAAACATTGGGTGATGGCTCCATAAACCGCTCGACTTCAGCAAATTCTCGAGTCGTACGGTAGTCTGCAAGACTCTCGAGGAAAATAGTACCGTAGTTCTTGGTCAGGATGCGCGTATCCAGGATAGCCAGCAGGCCCCGGTCGGCGCGGCTTCGGATCAACCTGCCGAAGCCCTGTTTGAGCGCCAGGATAGCCTGAGGCACCTGATACTCCAGGAAGGGGTTGCCTCCCTCCTCCCCAATCAAGCGGAGACGCGCGGCTACCACCGGATCGGTAGGCACCGCAAACGGCAGCCGGTCAATGACCACGCAGCTAAGCTGCTCGCCAGGCACGTCCACGCCCTGCCAGAAGCTAGCGGTGGCGAACAGCACCGGGTTCGTCTCACTGCGGAAGCGCTCCAGAAGGGCCGTGCGGGGTGCCTCACCCTGAACCAGCAGCGGATACTTCAGCCCGATCGCCTGCAGCCGGGCTGCGGCACGCCGGTGGATTTGGTGCATCTGCTGGTAGCTAGTGAACAGCACGAAGGCCCGACCGCGGGTGGCCTGCAGGATGCGGCAGACCTCCTGCGACGCTCGCTCCAGAAATTCCGGCCGGCGCGGGTCAGGCAGTTCCGGCGGGATGTAGAGCAGGGCCTGACGGTGAAAGTCGAAGTGCGACTCCAGCACCCTCTGGCGCGCGTAGCGGATTCCCAAACGCCGCGTAACGAACTCGAAGCTGCCGGCCACGGCCAGAGTGGCCGAGGTCAGAGCACAGGTCTCCACCTGCTCGAACAGGGCCGCGGAAAGGATGGGAGCCACGTCGATGGGGGTGGCCTGGAGGAAGGTGCCACGGCCGCGACGCTCGATCCAATAGACGTAGCCAGGATCGTTTCCCTCCAGCAGGAACCTCAGCTCGCGGCGCAACTCGCCGGCCCGGCGGGCCAGCGCATGCACCTCTTCCGGCTTGTCGGGGAGTGCCGCCAGCGCCGATCCCAGTGCCTCCAGCGCGTCGGCCAGTCCGGCATGGGCGCTTTCGAGCTTCCCATCGGGGTCCTCGAGCTCCTGGTGCATGTCGAAAGCGAAGCGCCCTTGTTCTCCGGCCAGCAGCCCGAAGAGAACGGCGGCGCGCTCGCCCACACGGTGAGCGGCACGGAACAGCTGCGGCGTGCGACTGTCGCTTTCTGACACAGCGCCTTCCTGTGCCGCTTTCAGCCGCAGCGTCTGCTCGCAGTCGCGCACCAGCTCTTCCAGGCGGTAGTTGCTGACGATGAGTCCGAAATATTGCGAGGCCACCTCCTCCAGTTCGTGGGCCTCATCGAAGATCACCGCGCGATAGTCCGGCAGGACGCCCAAGCCGGGCACCCGATTGGC
Source organism: Terriglobia bacterium (assembly GCA_047514915.1). Lineage (GTDB taxonomy): Bacteria > Acidobacteriota > Terriglobia > JAJPHL01 > JAPKYU01 > CBDBKE01. The sequence continues at coordinate 1,659 of JAKZXP010000151.1, read as the reverse complement.
CGCGGACGCCTTCAGAGCCAAGTCAGCAAAAAACAGATGGTGGTTGACAATCAGCAGGTCGGACTCCACGGCCCGCTGGTGCATCAGGGTGAGGAAGCAGCGCTCGAACTGGGGACACTTCTGGCCGGTGCAGGTCTCGCGACGCGCGTTCAAGTGAGGCCACAACGCGCTGGACTCGGGCAGCGATGCCAGTTCGGCGCGGTCGCCGGTTTCCGTGCGCGGCTCCCACTCGCGCAGCAGCGCCAGCTCTTCCCGCTGCTCCACCTGCCCGGCTGCCGCCGGGGCGCTCAGATCGTCGAGCTTTTGCCGGCACAAGTAGTTGTTGCGGCCCTTCATGTAGGAGACGCGCAACCGCCGGCCCAGGTGCCGCTCCAGAAATGGGATGTCCTGGTAGAAGAGCTGCTCCTGAAGGTTCTTGGTGTCAGTGGAAATCACCACCCGCCGGCCGCTGAGCAAGGCGGGAACCAGGTAGGCCAGAGTCTTTCCGGTGCCGGTGCCCGCTTCTACGAGCAGGTGGTGCTTCTCGCGGAAGGCAGCTTCAACCAGCTCCGCCATCTCCAGTTGGCCGGCGCGGAACTCGTAGCGGGGGTGGGCGCGGGCCAGCCACCCGTCGGGCGCGAAAAACTCCCGCATGCTGGAATCACTAGACACGCTGCCGCTGTGCGCTTTTGTCATCTGCCGCTGCGCGCTTCCTTCATGAGCAGGAAACTTCGGGCATGAGCAAGAAACTTCATCCATACTCGCCGGTCCGCTCTTAAAGCATAATGAATTGGACGGACAACAATGCGGGCGGATATGGAGAATAGCACGGGCAGGGTGCAAGCAGGCACGGCGTCGGGCGCCGACAGATCACGGCAACTTCCTTTGATTGCCATTGTCGGCCGGCCCAACGTCGGAAAGTCCACTCTGTTCAACCGCATCACCGGGACCCGGCGGGTCATCGTGGGCAACGAACCAGGCATCACCCGCGACCGCATCTACGCAGAGGCCCAGTGGGGGCGCACAGCGTTCCAGGTGGTGGACACGGGCGGCATGCTGCCTGGGGACCGCGAGCTGATACCTCGCCAAATCTTCAAGCACGCCGAGCTGGCCATCCGGGAGGCAGCTCAGGTGGTGTTGGTGGTGGACGGCCGGGCAGAAATTACCGGCAGCGACCGGGAACTGGCCCGACTGCTGCTGCGCACCGGCAAGCCGCTGGCACTGGCGGTGAACAAAGTGGACACGCCGCGCCTGGAAGCGCAGATGCAGGAGTGGTACGCCCTGGGCATCGGCCGGCTGTTCTTCGTTTCCGCCGAACACGGGACCGGAGTGGCGGAGCTGCTGGACGAAGTGGCGGGCGATTTGCCCCCCGGCCCCGCGGGGACTACGACCAAGCCCGAGGCAGCAAGAGAAATCCGAGTGGCGATTATTGGCAAGCCCAACGTGGGCAAGTCCACGCTGCTGAACCTCATCGCCGGACAGGAGCGCGCTATGGTGACCCCGCTGCCCGGAACGACACGCGATGCGGTGGATCTGCTGGTGGAATCCCCGCTGGCCGGGCGGCTGCGCGTGGTGGACACAGCCGGAATCCGCCGCAAGAGCAAAACCAAGCTGATGGCGGAAAGACTGAGCGTGATGATGGCCCAGCGCCACATTCGCCTCTGCGACATTGCCCTGCTG
>JAKZXP010000150.1:0-3215 GCA_047514915.1 Terriglobia bacterium | reverse complement strand
TGGCTGGGAACCACAGGTGAAATTTGTGGACGGGCTGCACCGCACCATTGATTGGTACTTTTCCACTCGAGACCGAAGCCAGGTGTCGGCCATTCTTGAGCGCATGCTCACCGAACGCTGACGCGATGTGCCTCAGTGCTGGAACTCATTCACAAATCCCGGTGATCGACGAATGCGCGTGCTGGTGACGGGTGGGGCGGGTTACATCGGAAGCCACACGACGAAAGTGTTGGCCCACTCCGGCTTCCAACCGGTCGTGCTGGATAACCTGGAAGTCGGGCATCGCTGGGCGGTGCGCTGGGGTCCGCTGGTGGTCGGGGACCTAGCCAATACAAGCTTGCTTCAGGAGTTGCTGCAGGAATATCGCGTGGAAGCAGTGATTCACTTTGCTGCTCACGCGTACGTGTCCGAGTCGGTCACCAACCCCCGAAAATACTTTCGCAACAATGTCGCCAATACCCTGAACCTGCTCGAAGCCATGCTCGACAGTGGCGTCAGGCACATCGTCTTCTCCTCCAGCTGTGCGAGCTACGGGCTTCCCGAATCCGTTCCCATCCGCGAGGATCATCCACAGCGCCCGGTGAACTCTTACGGCGAATCCAAATTGTTTGTCGAGCGCGTGCTCGACTGGTATGGCCAGGCCTACGGGCTGAACTGGATGTCGCTGCGCTACTTCAACGCAGCGGCGGCTGATCCGGAAGGCGAGATCGGCGAAGAGCATGAGCCCGAGATGCACCTGATTCCGCTGGTGATCCAGGCAGCACTGGGCCAGCGGCCTTTTGTGGAGATTTACGGAACCGACTACCCAACCCCAGATGGAACCGCCATCCGCGATTACGTCCACGTGACGGACTTAGCCGAAGCCCACGTGCTGGCGTTGCGCTATCTCGCAAACGGTGGCAGCAGCATGGCGCTGAACCTGGGAACAGGCAAAGGGCATTCCGTGCGAGAAGTGATCCAGGCAGTGGAGCGAGTCAGTGGGCGGCACTTCCCAGTGCGGGAGACCGGCCGGCGTCCGGGCGACCCGCCGGCCCTGGTGGCCGATGCGAGCCGTGCCGCCCAGGTGCTAGGGTGGCGGCCCCGCTACCCCGAGTTGGATTCTCTTGTAGAACACGCCTGGCGCTGGCATGCGTCACGGAATCGGCCCGGGTAGGGCGACGCGGTTGGTTCTGCTCTTGCCAGACCAGCGCCCAGATAAGTATGCTGATTGAGCATGCGGTTTGTTTTGTTTGCCGGCGTCCTGGGCTTCTTTCTAGCCGGACTGAACTATTACCTCTACTGTAAAGCGCGCCGCCTGGTGCTGCGCTGGCGCTCGGGTGATGCGGCAACCCGCTGGATCTGGGCAGTACGAAGCCTGTTCCTGTTGATGAACGCCCCGTATCTGGCCCTGGTGATCCTTTGGATAGCGGGCGTGGGCCTGCACCATCTTTCCCAGCCAGCCCTGCGCTGGTTTATTTACCCCTTCTACGCCTGGGTGGCCATGCTGTTGGCCTTCCTGCTGCTTGCCTCCCCTGCTGAGTTGGTAGGCGGAATCCTTCACGGGGTCCGCTGGCTGTTCCGGCGCAGCCAACCCGTCTCGGCGACCGTGCTAGCGCGGCGAAATTTTCTGGCTTCCGCTGCAGCCGTAATCCCGCCAGTGCTTCTTGCATTCTCCGCCAGAGCGATCTATGGCTCCGAGGACCTGGAAATCTCGCCACTGGTAAAGATCCCGGTGAGGAATTTGCCGCGGGCCTTCGACGGGCTGACTATCACCCAGCTTTCGGACCTCCATGCGGGCGCCTACATTCGCGAGCGGGAGCTGCGTCGCGCCATTGAGGAGGCCAACAATCTGCGCTCGGACCTGGTGGTCATCACCGGCGACATCCTGGATGCCAGCCTGGACCTGTTGCCTGTCGCGCAGCAGGAACTCAGCCGCCTGCGCGCCCCGCTGGGCATTTTTGGCATCCTGGGCAACCATGACTACTACGCCGACCGCCGCCGTCCGGCCTATCCGGGCTGCCTGCGCCTCATTGCGGGCATGGAAGCGGTGGGGGTGCGCATGCTCCGCAATCAGCGCGCGAACGTCCGGCAGGGTGGCGAGGAGCTGTTGCTGCTAGGGCTGGACTGGACCGGCTTTCCACGCGGCAATCCCAACCTCTACCTGAGTCGGATGGCGCGCGCGGCGCTGCGGCAGACGCTCGATGGGTACCAGGGCGAGGCGCCCCGCATTCTGCTGGTTCATCACCCGCACGTCTTTTACGAGGCGCCTGAATTCGGCATTTCGCTGACGCTGGCCGGGCACACCCACGGCGGCGGCCAAATCGTGATCGCCGAGCGCAACGGGCGCCCGCTGGCGCTGGGGTCGGCCGTGTTCCGCTACATCAGCGGCCTCTACCGGGAAGGCCACCACTACCTGTACGTGAACCGCGGCGTGGGATTTGTAGGCTTGCCGATCCGCGTCCAGTGCCCGCCGGAAATCAGCCACTTCCAGCTTGTCCGCGCCTGAGTTTAGCTGGATCGCTTTCGCACAGTCGACGGCGGTTTCTCGCGTTGCTCCTCTACAATCTAAGGTGCGGAGCGCTTCAGGACGGCGACGTTACGTTCATCGGCAGCAACCTCGCGGAAGAACTTTTTCAGCTCATCCAGGCGCTCGCTGCCAACCAGTACATCCCTAATCTCGTAGCTGCGACGGTAACGCAGGACGTTGCCCTCGACGTCCACCTGGCTGCGGTATGCGCCCAGGGGAGAGTCAATTTCCACGGCAGGTGGCAGCTCGTCTACCTCATAGCCCTCAGGCAGCGCAATCTCGTAGCTGTCACTCTCCAGAGTCGTGTTGGGAAACTCTACCGGATGCTTCCTTTCCCCGCCTTCCAGCAAGTCCCAACTCTTTCGACCCAGGACGCATGGCCGGACCAACAGCAAGTCTCCCGCCGCCTGGGCATAGTTGGTGGCCACAAAACGGTAGCGAAGCACCAGAGTCTTGTCGAAATCCTCCAGATTTTCCGCTTCGGCGCCTTGCAACGCAAAGCCGCCGAGGGAGTTGCTCAGGAAGTTCTCTAGCAGCCTGTGTCTAAAGTGGCCTTGGGAGATAAAAATATTTCATATGGATAATGTTTTTGGCTTACAATCGGGCGCATGGCTATGGGGACACGGAAGCACCGCCAGCGACAGGAGCCGCTGTGGTATCGGGCCGAACTGGCCGAGGCGCCGGGGCACCCGTTCTACCAGCGGCTGAA
>JAKZXP010000149.1:0-4782 GCA_047514915.1 Terriglobia bacterium | reverse complement strand
CCATTATACCTAACGTCTCCTACGAGCGGCACAGGATTATGCCATGACGGGCAGCTACTTGGAAAGCTACTTCCCTCTGTTATTGCACGGCATCTTCGTATTCATCATTGCCGGGGGCATGCTGGCAGCTTCCTCACTGATCGGGCGGCACGTTCCGACACCGGCCAAGCTGATGCCCTACGAGTCGGGCATGGTGCCAGTGGGCGATACGCGCCAGCGGTTCAGCGTCAAGTTTTACCTGGTGGCCATGCTGTTCATCCTGTTCGACGTGGAAGCCGTATTCCTCTACCCCTGGGCGGTCATCTTGCGCGAATTGAAGTTGTTTGGATTCGTGGAGATGGTGATCTACATGGTCGTCGTCTTCTCCGGGTTCGTCTACATCTGGAAGAAGGGCGCGCTGGACTGGTCTCAGGCGGACCCTGGTGAATAATGGTTCCCCACCAGATCCAGCAGTTCCCCGAGGCCGCGGCGCTGGAAGCGTACGACCCCTCGATTCTGGTCGGAGGGAAGGACGATCGCGGGGAGCTGACCCTGGAGGTGGCCTCCAACAAGATTACGGCTGCTTGCGAATGGTTCCGCGCCCGCGGCTACCATCTACTGTCCAGCATCACAGCCACTGATGCATATCCGGTCGAGCCTCGGTTCCGCCTCGTCTACCAACTGTACTGCCTCACCGAGTTCAAGCACCTGCGTCTGGTGGCGCAGGTGGGAGGCCAAGAGCCGCAGGTGGATTCGGTAATTTCGGTGTGGCCGGCGGCTGACTGGTACGAGCGAGAGGTGTTTGACCTGTTCGGAGTTCGCTTCCGCGGCCATCCGAATCTCACGCGCATTCTGATGCCGGAGGATTGGGAGGGCCATCCGTTGCGCAAGGATTTTCCCATCGAGGGGATTCGCTAAATGCCTCCCACCGTCAGCCCGCCGTCCGGCACCCAGACCATGACCCTGAACATGGGGCCGCAGCACCCCTCCACCCACGGCGTGTTGCGGCTGATTCTGGAGCTGGACGGAGAGACCGTGGTGCGTTGCGTGCCCGACATCGGGTTCCTGCATACGGGCATCGAAAAGACCGCCGAAGGCAAGACGTACTCGCAAGCCATCACCCTGACGGACCGCATTGACTACCTTTGCCCGCTGACCAACAACCTGTGCTACGTGCTGGCGGTGGAAAAGCTGCTGGGACTGGAGGTTCCGGCCCGGGCTCAGTGGCTTCGGGTGCTGCTGAACGAGCTGACCCGGCTGAACAGCCACCTGGTCTGGCTGGGAACGCATGCTCTGGACATCGGCGCGGCCACCGTTTTTCTCTATTGTTTCCGCGAGCGGGAGGAGTTGCTGCGCATCTTCGAAATGGCCTCCGGGCAGCGGATGATGACCAGTTACTTTCGTGTGGGCGGGTTGGCACTGCCGCCGCCGCTGGGCTTCTTCGAGCGCGTCCGCAAGTTCCTCTCCTATTTCCCGGACCGGATGGACGAGTACGAGACGCTGCTGACCGAGAACCGCATCTGGATCGGCCGCACCCGCGGGGTTGGCTATATCTCGGCCGAGGACGCGATCGCCCTGGGAGTCACCGGCCCCATCCTGCGCGCCAGCGGCGTGGACTGGGACCTGCGCAAGAGCAATCCTTACAGTTCGTACGAGCAGTTCCAGTTCCAGGTGCCGGTGCGGACCGAGGGCGACGTCTATGCCCGCTACCTGGTGCGGCTGGAGGAGATGCGGGAGAGCACCAAGATTGCGCACCAGGCGCTGGAAGGCTTGCCGGAAGGTCCGGTGATCGCCGACGTCCCGCATGTCGTGTTGCCGGAACGGGAGAAGATGAAGACGGAGATGGAGGCCCTCATTTATCACTTCAAGATTGTCACCGAGGGCTTCCGCGTCCCTCCCGGGGAGGTTTACCAGGCGGTCGAGTCGCCGCGGGGCATGATGGTCTACTATGTCGTCAGCGACGGCACCAGCCATCCCTACCGGATGTATGTGCGCGCGCCCTCCTTTGCCAACCTGCGGGCCTTGCCGAAAATGGTCGAGGGGCGGTTGATCGCTGACGTGGTGGCCTGCATCGCCTCCATTGACATCGTGCTCGGCGAGATTGACCGGTAGTGGAGTCGCGGCGTAGCGGCAGTCTTCAGCCTGCCAAGAAGATGGCGCCCTGAAGGGCGTCGCTATCCAGCAGCCGGCTTTAGCCGGCCATCGGAAACCTGCAAGGCATGCATTCCTCGAGCGGCAACGGCGTTCAGCCAGCAATTCGGATGCGGTTTAGCGATCCACTGGAAGCGCGATTTGAGCGTCTGCTGGCGCGCTACCCGGTGCGGCGCTCAGCCCTGATTCCCATGCTGCTCTGGGCCCAGGACGAGACGGGCTCCCTGAGCCCGGAGGTGATTACCGAAATCGCCGTCCGCCTGGAGCTGAGTGAGCTGCAGGTGGTGGAGGTGATCAGCTACTACTCGATGCTGCGCCGCCAGCCGGCCGGCAAGTATCACGTCCAGGTTTGCACCAACATCCCCTGCATGCTGCGCGGCGCCTACCGGCTCTACGAACACGCGGAGCGCAAGCTGGGTCTCAAACACAAGCAGACCAGCGCGGATGGTGTGTTCTCCCTGGAAGAAGTGGAATGTATGGGCGCCTGCTCCTGGGCGCCTGCGCTGCAGGTGAATTACGATTTCCACCACGAAATGACTCCGGAGAAGTTTGACGAACTGATGGAAAAGCTGCGGAATAATGGGACACCCGCTAGAAGTTAAGGTGGTCAGCAAGCGCTTTGAGCTGCCGAATTCGGCCTCGCTCGAAACCTACCGTTCGCAGGAGGGCTACCAGGCGCTGGACAAGGCCCTCCAGATGGCGCCGGAGGGCATCATCGAGGAGGTGAAGAAGTCGGCCCTGCGCGGCCGGGGCGGCGCCGGCTTCCCGGCGGGGATGAAGTGGGGCTTCCTGCCCCGCACCTCGCCCAAGCCCAAGTACATCGTCTGCAATGCCGACGAGGGAGAGCCGGGCACCTGCAAGGACCGCCTGCTGATGGAATATGACCCGCACCAGCTCATCGAAGGGATGCTGATTGCCGGCCTGGCGGTGGGTTCCCACCAAGGCTACGTCTACATCCGAGGTGAGTACCGATACTTGATCGAAATCATGGACCGGGCCATCGAGGAAGCTCAAGCGGGCGGGTTCCTGGGCAACAACATCCGAGGCAGCGGCTACAAGTTCCACCTGTCGACCCACACCGGAGCCGGCTCCTACGAGTGCGGCGAGGAGTCGGCGCTTCTGGAATCGCTGGAAGGCAAGCGCGGCATCCCGCGCATCCGTCCTCCCTTCCCGGCGGTGGCGGGCCTCTACCAGTGTCCCACAGTGCTCAACAACGTGGAGACGTTCGCGGCCGTTCCGCACATCATTCTGCACGGCGGCGACTGGTTCCACAGCCTGGGCACGCCCAAGAACGGCGGCCCGCGCTTGTTCGCGCTCAGCGGTCACGTCAACAGCCCGGGCGTCTACGAGCTGCCCCTGGGTATGCCGCTGCGCACCATGATCTACGAAGTCGGGGGCGGTATTCCCGGCGGCAAGCGGCTCAAGGCGGTGATTCCCGGCGGCTCGTCCACCCCGATCCTGGTGGAGGAACACCTGGACACGCCCATGGACTTTGATTCGTTGGCCAAGCTCGGCTCCTTTCTAGGATCAGGCGGCGTGGTGGTGATGGACGAGGACACCTGCATGGTGCAGGTGGCGTTGCGCATCATGAAGTTCTATGCCCACGAGTCCTGCGGCTGGTGCATCCCCTGCCGCGAAGGGACCACCTGGCTGCACAAGATGCTGGCACGCCTGCACCGCGGCGAGGGCGTCTCAAGCGACGTTGATCTGATCGGCGAGCTAGCGCACAACATCCTGGGCCGCACCTTCTGCCCGCTGGGCGACGCCGCCGCCATGCCCACCATCAGCATCGTGAAGCACTTTCGCCACGAATTTGAGGACCATTTGAACGGCGGACCCTGCCGGTTCGAAGGGAAACACTGAACCCATGCCAGAACTGGTGACCTTGACAATTGACGGCCGGCAGGTTCAGGCGCCTGCGGGGACCCTCCTGATTGAAGCTGCAAAACGTGAGGGCATCGAGGTCCCTTCGTTTTGTTACTACCCCGGGCTGTCGCTGCAAGCCGCCTGCCGCATGTGCATGGTGGAAATCGAGAAGGCGCCCAAGCTGCAGACCGCCTGCACCGTGCCCGTAGCTGAGGGTATGGTGGCGCGGACCAACACGGAGAAGGTGAAGCTGGCGCGCAAATCCACCCTGGAGTTCCTACTCATCAACCATCCGCTGGACTGCCCTGTCTGTGACAAGGGCGGCGAGTGCGAATTGCAGGACATGGTCTTCCGTTATGGCGCCGGTGGCAGCCGTTTCCGCGAGGAGAAGCTGCACGTTAACGAACAGCAGTGGTCGCCCGTAGTCTACTTCGACGCCCCGCGCTGCATCCTGTGCTTCCGCTGCGTGCGAGTCTGCGACGAGGGAATGGACGTGGGCGCGCTGGGAGTGGTGAACCGCGGCGCCCATTCCGAGATTGCGCCCAACCGGGGAAATCACCTGGAGTGCGAAGAGTGCGGCGCCTGCATCGACATCTGCCCGGTCGGGGCCCTGACCAGCGGCGCCTACCGTCACAAGGCGCGCCCCTGGGAAATCCGCTACGTCTCCACCATCTGCACGCACTGTGGAGACGGCTGCAAGACAACGCTCAGCGTGCGCAATAACAAAATCCTGCGCGCCAACAACCGCGATCACAGCGGGATTAATGGCGAGTTCCTGTGCATCAA
>JAKZXP010000148.1:0-4544 GCA_047514915.1 Terriglobia bacterium | reverse complement strand
GAAACTTACTGGAGGGGTTTCCACTTATTGGAAGCGTAGCAGAGTTCGTCGAGCCGGCAGTCGCCGCAGCGCGGCCGCCGCGCCATGCAAAGCTTGCGGCCGTGCCAGATGATCTGATGGCCAAACTCGATCCACTTTCGTTTGGGGATGATCTTCATCAGGTCCTGCTCGATCTTCTCGGGCGAGTTCTGTTGGGTCAGATCGAGGCGCCGCGCGATGCGGTGGACGTGGGTGTCCACGACGACCCCGGTGGCCTTGCCGAAGGCGGTGCCCAGCACCACGTTGGCCGTTTTGCGGGCCACGCCAGGGAGAGTGAGAATCTGTTCCATGGTGTCCGGCACGCGCCCGGCAAACTCGGAGACGATTCTGCGTGCTGCTCCCACGATGGATCGGGCTTTGTTGCGGAAGAAGCCCGTGGAGTGGATGTCCGGCTCCAGATCCTCCGGCTCCAACCGGGCAAACGCATGCACGGTGGGGTATTTGCCGAACAGTTCGGGGGTCACCTGGTTGACGCGCTGGTCGGTGCACTGGGCAGAGAGAATGGTGGCCACCAGCAGTTGCCAGGGCTCAGCGTGCCGCAGTGCACACTGCACACGCGGATAGAGCCGGTCCAGGCTGCGCATGATCTGCTTGACGCGCTCTGGGGCGGCGCCCTTCCCGGGTTTCGGATTGCGGGTTGCGGACTTCCGATTCCGGGCCGAAGGAACTTTCGGCCCGGTACCCCTGGCTTTCTTATTCTGTTTCTGCTCCGTCCGGGCGCGCCGACCGGGGGCTGTCATAGGCTCTGTTCAATCTGAAGTCGGCAATTGCGAATCCGCGACTCTCTCAGCCCCCCAGAGTATCCAGCGTCTCCGGCAGGGTCTTCTGCAAGCAGGTGAAGATGGGCGTGTCCCGCAGAGTGTAGCGGCTGGAGTCGGTTTCCCGCAGGTTCATCACCAGGTCCAGGAAATCGGCTGGCTGGTCGGTCTCAAAGGCCAGCACGAATTCCTGATCGTCCAGGCCGAACGAGTAGGTGGTGTTCAGCTTGACCGAGGGGTACTTGTGCCCGACCTCGATATGTTCGTTCATCACCCCCTGGCGCGCTGGCAGCGACATCCGATACCACTCGCGCGTCTTCACGAAGGGGTAGACGAACAGGTATTTGTGCTCGCCAGGGCGGACCCGCCCGCGCGAATCCACCTGGCCGGGGTGCTCGTGCCCCAGAAGATAGGTGGAGCGCTTGGTCATCGCCAGGAAGGAATATGCCGTTGAAAGATAGTGCCCCAGGCCGGTGGCCCGAAGACAGGAGTTCAGTTCCTGCAACTCTTCCAGACTGTAGCAGATGAGCCACAGCATCATGTCACAGTCGGCGCGGGTTCCGACCGTCGTGTAGGAGAGCGCCTTGAAGCGGTCCTCCTGGGCATGGCTCTCCACCGCTCGGCAGAACTCTTCCTTACCTCGTTCCCGTTCCTCCTTGGGGAGCCGTCGCCAGAGAGGGTCCACTTTGTAGAACACGAAACTTACAAACTGCCGCTTCTGCTCGGATTCAGGCATGGGGAAATAATAACATTGCCGGAGGCCAGTAGCGCAGGTGAGAACGCAGGAGCTTATTCCCTGCGAATTGGCCCTCCTAGGTGGTTTGCTGCTGCGAGAGCCAGCCCAGCATGGCGCGAAACGCGCGGCCGCGGTGGCTGTAGCGCAATTTCTCTGCGGGCGCCAGTTCGGCGAAGGTGCGGCCTAATTCAGGAAGCAGGAACAGCGGGTCGTATCCAAAGCCGCCGCTGCCGCGAGGGACATCACCTACGATGCCTTCTACCTGGCCTTCAAAGCTGCCTAGGACCCGGCCTTCCCGGGCCAGGGTCAGGGAGCAGCGAAAGCGCGCTCGTCTCTGTGCCGCGGGCAGCGGACCTAGTTCCCTCAGCAGATTTTCGTTGTTGCGGGCGTCGGCGTCTGGGGCAGCGGCAGCCCCAGAGTAGCGGGCCGAAAGCACTCCGGGCGCACCCCTCAGCGCTTCCACTTCCAGGCCCGAATCGTCGGCGAAAACCAGACCGGCACACAAGCGGCTGTAATGCACCGCTTTCTTGCGGGCGTTCTCAGCAAAGGTGGCTCCGTCTTCCGAGCAGACGGGCAGTGAAGCCAGGCCGGGGAGTGGCTCGACCAGAAGGGCAATGCGTTCTTGCCGGGCGGCAGCCTGGAACTCGGCCAGCTTTCCCGGGTTCGAGGTGGCCGCATAGAGCGTCAGCACAGCCGCGTCCCGGGATGCTCAACGGCGTACGGCAGCCCGCAGTGGTACCGCTGCTTTCTGCTGCTTCATCAGGGTTTCTACGCCTTGGCGCCCCAGAGCCAGCAGCTGTTGTAGTTGGGACTCGTCGAAGGGCTGTTGTTCGGCAGTGGCCTGCACTTCAACCAAGCGTCCGGCGCCGGTGAGCACCAGGTTCATGTCGACCTCAGCGTGCGAGTCTTCCTCGTAGTTCAGGTCCAGCATCGGGGTGCCGTCCACAATTCCCACGCTGACGGCCACCACGTAGTCGGTCAGTGGAGAAGAAGGCAGGTCACCCTGTTGCACGAGTTGCTCGAAGGCCAGAGCCATAGCCACGCAGGCGCCTGTGATGGAGGCGGTGCGGGTGCCGCCATCGGCCTGAATCACATCGCAGTCCAGCCACACGGTGCGCTCGCCAAACGCTGCCAGGTTGGTGACCGCGCGCAGCGAGCGCCCAATGAGCCGCTGGATTTCCTGCGTCCGGCCGGAGAGGCGGCCGCGCGAGGCTTCGCGTGGGGTGCGGGTGAGAGTGGCGCGTGGCAGCATCCCGTATTCGCCGGTTACCCAGCCCTTTCCGCTGCCACGCAGGAAGTGCGGGACACCCGCGTCCAGCGTCGCAGTGCAGATCACGCGGGTGCCGCCGACTTCGATCAACGCTGACCCTTCCGCTGTGCGGATGAAGTTGGGGACGATGCCCACGGGTCGCATCTGATCGGGCTGGCGTCCGTCAGTTCGCATAGTTTGTCACGCACCTTCCGAGGGCGCTATCACAGGACGGCAGGCTGGCGCTCGCCGCTATCTGCGGCTTGGCCCCGGCCGGCCGCGCAACCATCCAACCGAGGGCCTCCACGCCAACCGGGGACGTGCGCGGCGCCATCGAATCCCTCATGTAGGACCTCATGTAGGACAATGATAGCGCGAAGCCGCCAGGACGCAACCCACCTGTCTTGGCTGCTACCAGGTGCTATAGGGAGTTCCTTCCAGTGAGGTGCTTTCGGAGCTGCTGCGGACGTCCACGATGCCGGGCTCGGTCTGGTCCACAGCCATGAGCGTGTCCTCCATCTCCTCCTGCCAGGTTATGTTGCTACCAGTGAATGGGTCGCGCGGGATCTCACGCAAATAGCCTCCCGACACCAGGTCCTCCAGCGACTGCGGTGCTTTCTGCTTGTCCAAGGTGTATTCGTCAATCAGTTGCCGCATCGTAAACAGGTTGTCACGCAGCACCGCTTCCTTGGCACGAATGATCGAATTGCGGTAGATCGGCGCCGCCACCGAGATCAGGATCAGGATAATCGAGACAACGACAATCAGTTCGATCAGAGTAAAGCCGGCGGCAACAGATGCATTCCGTCCAGCGCGAGGAGCAAGGCGCCGACCGTAGCAGGTTAACGCACCCTGGGCCCGGGCCTGGCTCCGGTCACCAATCGGCATACTGGCTTCCATCCAGTGCGGTGTCCTGACTCTTGGTGTAAACGTCAAAGAGGTTCTCGCCTCCCCAGCTCATGGACTGGGGGTCGTCCTGCATCGAGCGCAGTCCCCAGTCGTCAGAATTGGTCATGGGGTCACGCGGGATGCGTCGCAGAAACTTGAACTTCTTGTCTACTTGGCCCACCATGTCTATGCCGTTGACCAATGTTTCCAGGTCAGGCGGATATCCTTCGCTTCCCACCTCCACCTGGATCAGGCCGCGGTCTGCGGCGTCCTTGTAGCGGTCAACGGCATCGCGCATCTGGCGCAGGGCGTAGCGGAGCTCGCGTTCGCGCTCGCGCTTGACCTTGACGCGCGCCAGCGGCAGCGCCATAGTCGTAAGAATCAGCAGAATCGTGAAGGCAACGATCAATTCCACCAGGCTCAGGCCCCGCTCGCTTCTCCACTGCCTCATAGCCCGATTGCTCCATCGCCTCAGTTCACCACCACGCTGGCCCGAGCGCCGCGGACCTGCCCAGTCTTCTGTCCCGGGTTGCGCGCTCCGGTCTGCAGCAGGTTCAACCTGGACTCGCCGGTGGTCTTGGCTTCAAAGGTGAGCGTGGCGACAATCCCAGTGCCGGAAACTCCTTGCATGCCCGGCTCCCGGGTCAGTGTGACCGTTGCCATGCCTGTTTTATGATCCACTCGCTCGGCAACAGTGACCAACTGCCCATCTGGCGCCAGGAAGTTCCCATGGCTCACGTCTACTAGTTTGAGCAGTTTTGGGTCGTAACGCAACCACAGAGGCAGCGAGGCGACGTTCTGCGCGTGCTCGATATGAACAGCCACGTCGAACCTGCTGCCCACGGGCTGGTTGTAAACTGCCTCGCCGAAGCGC
>JAKZXP010000147.1:0-4001 GCA_047514915.1 Terriglobia bacterium | reverse complement strand
ACGATCACAAATTCGACCCCATCTTGCAAGCGGACTATTACCGCTTGCAGGCTTTTTTCGCTAATGTGGGCGCGAATGACGGAATCCTTCTCCGGCCGCCTGACCGTGTCCGGCAGCATGGCGAACGGATGGCTGTGTGGGAAGAAAAAACCCGCCACATTCGGGACAAGATTGAGGCGCTTATTGAACGCGAGTACAACATGGAAGTAACCGAGTTCCGGGCCAACTTCCAAGCCGAAACCCGAACTACCATTAGCAAGGCGGCCGCCGACCGGAGCCCGATCGAGCGGCAAATATATTACAGGGTCAAACCTTACTTGAACCCGACCTGGGAGACCGTGGCGAAGAAACTGGAGGCCGATGCCACACGACAGAAGCGCTGGAAGGAGGTCAAGCCGGGGCTGGAGGCACTCAAGGCTGAGCTGGAAAAGTTCTCTCCGTTTCATCCAGGCGAACTGGCCCTGGGCACCGGAATCATCGATATCAGTCGGCAGTCCCCGCCGACTCATATCTTAGCGGTGGGCCAGTATGACGCGCCGCTCGAGGAGGTTCAGCCGGGCTTTCTCTCGATCTCAGACTCCCGTCCCGCAAAAATCATCCCACCCAGCGTGGCGAAATCCACCGGTCGTCGGACGGCTTTGGCAAACTGGCTGGCCAGCCCGAAAAATCCGCTGACCGCCCGAGTCATGGTGAACCGTATCTGGCACTATCACTTTGGGCGCGGTATTGTGGCCACAACGAGCGATTTTGGCAGGATGGGGGACCGGCCGACTCACCCCAGGTTATTGGAGTGGCTGGCTGATGAGTTCATCCGAAGCGGCTGGAGCATCAAGCAGATGCATCGGCTGATCATGGCATCGAACACGTATCAACAGGCCTCGGCTGACCGCGAAGAGGCTGCGAAGGTTGACCCCGGCAACCGCCTGTGGTGGCGGTTCCCGCGCCAGCGACTGCAAGGTGAAGTCATTCGTGATTCAGCCCTGTTCGTCGCGGGCCTATTGAACACCAAGGTAAGAGGTCGCAGCGTCTTGCCCGAGCTTCCTCCGGGCATGGTCATCCGAGGCGGATGGAAAGTCTCGAAAGATCCAGCGGAGCGGAATCGTCGTAGCATTTATATATTTGTGCGTCGGAACGCCCGCTACCCAATGCTCGAAGTCTTCGACATGCCCGACACCCACGAAAGTTGTGGGCGCCGCCATATCACGACCACGGCGCCGCAGGCGCTGACGTTGCTCAACAGCAAATTGACGCTGGAGTGGGCCCAGGCCTTTGCGGGCCGCGTGCTGGGGAGGGCGGGCCCGAGTCTGGAGGCACAAATCGACGAGGCGTACCGGCTGGCTTATTCGCGTCGTCCTGACGCCGCAGAAAAGCGGACCGCGCTAACATTTTTCCAGCGTCACCGTGCGCTCGTTGCTGAGCGAGCTTCGGCGGACGAAAAGCTGGCGTTACCGACCTCACTGCCGGATGCTGTGGATCCGGTTCGCGCCGCTGTGCTCGTCGATTTCTGTCACATGTTGATCAACTCCAACGAGTTCGTGTATCGGAACTAGGAGCAGGCCATGATGCAAAAAAACGGACTTCATATCGTTCCCGTCCGAACCCGACGCGAGTTTCTCAACCGCTCTGGCAGCGGCCTGGGCGCCTTGGCGCTGGGTTATCTGCTCGGCCAGGATGGCAGATTCCCCCCGCTGGCGGCAGCGGCCACTGTTAATCCTCTGGCTCCGAAGCAACCGCACCATCCACCCAAAGCTATGTCGGTCATTTGGCTTTTCATGGAAGGCGGGCCGAGCCATGTGGACCTGTTCGATCCCAAGCCGATGCTGGAAAAGCTGGCGGGCCAGCCGATGCCGGAGTCATTTGGCCGGCCCATCACTGCTGGAGGCGACACTTTAGAGCGGAGTGCTTCGAACACGCTCATGCCCTCGCGCCGCACCTGGAAGCGCTACGGCCAAAGCGGCATCTGGGTGTCTGACTGGTATACCCGGATCGCCCAGCACGTCGATGACATCGCTGTCCTGCGGTCATGTTGGTCCGATGGCGTTTCCCACCTACCTGCAAATAGCCAGATGAATACCGGGTCGCTCCTGGCCGGGCGGCCTGCCTTGGGCGCCTGGGTGACCTACGGGCTGGGTTCGGAAAACGAGAATCTGCCCACCTTCGTGATTCTTACCGACGCGGGTCCAGTGGTCGGCGGCTCCAAGAACTGGAGCTCCGGCTTCTTGCCCGCTAGTTACCAGGGAACGCGCTTCCGCAAGGAAGGTCCCCCCATTTTCCATTTGGTTCCTCCCGAAACCATAGGCGAAAAACAACAGCGTAGCAAGTTGGACCTGCTGTCCGCCTTGAACCAGCACTACTCCGCTGACAAGTTCGGCGACACGGAGTTGGAAGCCCGGGTGAATTCCTATGAGCTGGCCTATCGGATGCAGTCGGCGGCTCCCGAGGCGGTAGATCTATCGAAGGAATCCGAGACTACCAGGAAGCTTTATGGCTTGGATGAGGAGCACACCGCCAAGTTTGGCGCTAACTGCCTGATGGCCCGTCGGCTGGTGGAGCGCGGCGTGCGATTTGTAGAATCGTATTGTGGCAGCGGCAGGGCCTGGGATGCCCATGAGGACGTGGAAGGTAACCACTCGAAGATGTGCAAGGTCTCCGACAAGCCCATCGCTGGCCTGCTAACCGACCTGAAGGCCCGCGGCCTGCTGGAGAGGACGCTCGTGGTGTGGGGCGGCGAGTTCGGGCGCACGCCATTCAACGAAAAGGGCGATGGCCGCGACCACAACCCCTGGGGTTTCACCATCTGGATGGCTGGCGGCGGCATTAAGGATGGCCAGGCCATTGGTGCCACCGACGAAATCGGACTCCGTGCCGTGGAACGGCCGTGCCATGTCCACGATATCCACGCCACCATTCTGCACGTGATGGGCCTGAACCATCTCAATCTGACTTTCATGCACAACGGCCGGGCCGAGCGAGCTACCATCAACGGTGGCAACGTGATCGAAGAAGCGCTGGCTTAACCCTCAAAAGGCTCCCCGAGGAAGGTCGTCAAGCGTAGCGGCTGACTCCCCTTCTTCTGCGCGAAGGGGTCGCGTCCGCGCATCTCACCCGAAATTCCCATGACTGTGCCACCAACGGGCAGGCGGACCGATCCATTGCTCAGCTATACCCTCCGTGGCGCGGCGTTGCTCATATGGTGGAGAAGCCCCGCCACCCTGCCGTGATTCCCACCCGCTAGGCGCGCGCCCGCTAGTCCAAAAGTACTAAGCAAAAATGTAACTGTGGGCCTATTGGCCATTTGCTGCGGCTCCGTTTAACTAGGAACTGTTATGGACAGCACAAGGACCCAAAGGACCCAGACCATGGCGGCGCTGTTCTGCGCGATGGTTGCGGCGCGGAAGACCCGCAGATCCCTCCCGGAGTTTCTACGGATTCTCCCGGTGAGTCCCCAGATGAAATCCATGGCGCTGAAAAAGGGACAGCACTGAAAGGACCAAATCTTATGCTAACCACAGCTATTGCCAGCAAGGACACAACAAGCAGCGGAACTTTCCGAGCATTGCTCGAGCAATCGGGGCTTGTAAGCTCCGTTACGGAATGGACCCTACCGAGCCGAGGTGACTGGCAGCTTGGCTCGGGGGAGATGGTGCCGGACGTGGTCCTGTTGGACCTCTACTCGGACACCGAACCCTACCTGGCCCTGGCGGACCAACTCCGGCGTCGCCGTCCGACCGTTCACATTATCGCCTGCTCCCCCTGGAAAACTCCGGATCCAGAGCTGCTCCTGAAAGCCATGCGGACTGGAGTGCAGGAATTCCTACCCAAACCGGTCCAGCCGGGAGCGCTGAAAACAATCCTGGAGCGTTTCCTCCAGGAACGCGAAACCGGGCAAGCCGAAGACGGAACAAAAGTGATCGTAGTGATGGGTGCGAAGGGTGGCGTCGGTACGAGCACGATCGCGGTTAATTTAGGCGTCCAACTTGCCCAGCTCACCAGCAAGCGTG
>JAKZXP010000146.1:0-8578 GCA_047514915.1 Terriglobia bacterium | reverse complement strand
CGATCAAGGTTACCAGCAGCCGCGGATCGTTTCCGCGCCTCAAGAAATCCTGGGCTATATTGCTAGACTCGCCCTTTCAGGGCGGAAACGCGGGTTCGAATCCCGCTGGGGACGCCACTCGGTTTGAAGTACTGCAACCTCCGTCTCCAGCAATGCGCCAATCGAGACGGGCACTGTATGCTCTTGCAGGGGGTCAATAAAGGGATGAAGCAACGACTCATTTCGGTGCTGCACTTCACGAACGGACCCGGCCGGGGTGGCACAGAAGAACACATCTTGACGTTGTTGCGGGGATTGGATCGCAAGCATTTCCGCTTGCACCTAGTGTGCCCGCCTGAGCTGGTTGCCAAGCTGCAACCGGACCTTCCCGCGGATGTGGAACTCGTCCCCCTATGTCTGCGCAAGCCCAGCCAGATGGCGGCCGCCCTCCGCCTGGCCGGCATCCTGCGCCGCCGCCGGGTGGACATCCTTCACTCGCACGCCTTTTACAGCAGCCTGTTTGCATCGCCGATCGGCTGGATGTGCCGCGTTCCGGTGATTCTAGAAACTTCGCACGTCCGCGAGCACTGGCGGCGGGGTTGGTTCAAGAGTCCTGCGTATTTCTTGGCCCACGACTGGCCGGAACGGGCGCCAAAGGAGAAGACAGCTTCGCACTTCGTGGTGGACCGCCTCATCGGACACTGCGTGGACCGCTACATCGCCGTCTCCGAAGCCAGCGCCCGCTACCTGCGGGAGCAGAAGGGCCTGCCCGCGCAGAAGATCGTCGTCATACGCAATGGCAGCGACTGCCAGCGGTTTGACCCCGCTCGCTTGGTGCCTTCCGGCCTGAAGAGCAGCCTGGGGTTCGGTCCCGACGATCCGGTATTGGTCGTGGTGGGCCGGCTGGAACCTCAAAAAGGGCATCGTGTGTTGCTCCAGGCCCTGCCCGCGGTGCGTCGTGAGTTTCCCACGGTGCGTCTGGTTTGTGTGGGTGGAGGAACCCTGCGGGGGGATCTGGAACAGCAGGCGCGAGCGCTGGCCCAGGAAGACTCCGTGCGTTTCACTGGCTATCAATCCAACGTGGCGGACTGGCTGGCGCTCGCGGACATGACCGTGCTGCCCTCGTTTTATGAGGGACTGCCGCTGGTTGCCATTGAGTCGCTCGCAGCCGGACGGCCCGTGATCGCCACGGCGGTGGACGGCACCCCGGAGATCGTCCTGGACGGAAAAACCGGGATTCTGGTTCCGCCCGGGGATCAGGCGCGTTTGGCTGAGGCCATCTGCCGTTTGTTGCGCGAACCGGAACTGCGGTTGCGCCTGGGCCGCGCCGGGCGTCGCTGGGTGCTGGAACGATTCAGCCAGGAACAACAAATCCAGGGGACTCATCAACTATATCTGTCCCTGTTCGAACAGCGCGTGGGCAGGGCAAAGGAGCAGATCGCGCTGGGTGCGCCCAGCCCGGCACCCCGGGAGGTCCTCCTGGCGGAAGGAAAAAGTTTCGCGACAACACTATAAGCCCATGCGAGATGTGAGCTCCTTCAAGCCCGCGCAAACCCCAAACCGCCCCCCGGTGAACCTGCAAGGAAGGTCCTTCGGCATCCAAACCTAATCCCGGAGTTAATCCAGAGTTAATCCCGGAGTTAATCCCAGAGTTAATCCCAGAGTTAATCGAGGTGGCACGCCGCCGGCTGCTGTTGCGACGCAACGTGGTAGCATCCTTATCGATTTCTGCTTTGGCCGATTCTGCATGTGAGGAGCGTACGTGAGGCTGGGCTATGTGGACCTGGCGGTGATCGTTGTCTATCTGCTTGGCATCACTGCCTTTGGCGCTCACTTCCGCAAGTCCCAGCATTCGCTGAAAGACTACTTTCTGGGTGGCCGCACTGTCCCCTGGTGGGCGATTTCGCTCTCCATCGTTTCGGCTGAAACCAGCATCCTGACCATCATCGGCACGCCGGGCATTGCCTACTACGGCAACCTCGGCTTCCTCCAGGTGGTGTTCGGCTACCTGCTGGCGAGGGTGGTCATCAGCACGCTTCTGCTGCCGCACTACTTTAAAGGCGAGCTGTTCACGGCTTACCAGCTGATCGAGCGGCGCTTCGGCCCGCGGCTGAAGCTCGTCACCGCCGCCGCCTTCCTGGTGATCCGGAGCGTGGCCGAAGGCGTGCGCGTGTTTGCCATCGCCATCCTGGTGAGCGTGGTTCTCGGAACAGGGGAGCTGGCCTCGGTGGTGCTGATCACTGCGCTAACGCTGTTTTACACCTTCGAAGGCGGCCTAACCGCTGTCATCTGGACCGAAGTTATCCAGATGTGCATCTACATCGCCGGCGCACTGCTCAGCTTTTGGATGCTGCTCCAGTTGGTGCCCGGGGGTTGGAGCGAGGTCGTGGCGCTGGCCAGCGAGCACGGCAACAAGCTGGGGGTCTTTGATTTCACCTTCTCCGTTACCAAGACCTACACCTTCTGGGCAGGCATCCTGGGCGGAATGTTTCTGACCACGGCCAGCCACGGCACCGATCAGTTAATGGTGCAGCGGCTGCTGGCCGCGCGCGACGAGCGTCAGGCCCGCCGCGCACTGTTCGCCAGCTGGGTGGTCATCTTCTTCCAGTTCGCCCTGTTCCTGGTGATCGGGGTCATGCTGTTCGCCTACTACCAGCATTTTCCGCCGGCGCAGCCGTTCCCGCGCCCTGACGCCATCTTCCCCATCTTCATCGCGGAACATTTCCCGCCGGTGCTGGCGGGCCTGGTGGTGGCCGCCATCCTGGCGGCCGCCATGGCCAACCTGAGCGCCGCGCTGAATGCGCTGGCCTCCACCTCGGTGGTGGACTTCTACCAGGCGCACCTGGCGCCCGGTAGAAGTGAGGCGCACTACCTGAAGGCCTCGCGGGCGGCCACGCTGCTGTGGGGCGTCATCCTGATTGGGATTGCCATGGCCGCCGCCCAGTGGCGCACCTCGGTATTCGAAATGGGACTGAGCATTGCGTCGGTCGCCTTCGGCTCTCTGCTGGGCACTTTCATGCTAGGCGTGCTGACGCGGCGCGCGAACGAGAACGGCTCCATCATAGGCATGGTCGCCGGGCTGGCGGTGATGATCTACGTGTGGCAGTGGACCCCAATCGCCTGGACCTGGTACGTGCTGATCGGAACCACCGTCACCTTTTCCGTGGGCTACCTTGCCAGCCTGCCTTGGACTCCCGCCCTGGTAAGCCCCTCAGCAGACACTGATGCTGCCTAAGTCCAACAGTGAGCTGGTACGCGGCCTGGGCGCCTGGGGTGCCGCTTCGTTGGTCGTAGGCAACATCGTTGGCAGCGGCATCTTCCTGGTTTCTAGCTCGATGATGCGCGGCGTGGGAACGCCGGAAGCGGTCTTTCTGGTGTGGATCTTCGGCGGCCTGCTCTCGCTCAGCGGGGCGCTGGCCTACGCCGAGCTGGGTGCGATGCTGCCGCACTCGGGCGGCGACTACGTCTATCTGCGGGAGGCCTATGGCCGGATGTGGGGCTTCCTCTACGGCTGGACGAAGTTTCTGGTGATGACCACGGCGGCCATGGCAACGCTGGCGACAGCCTTCGCCTTATACTTGACAATTCTATTCCCTTCCCTTCATTTAAAAACAGTTGCAGTTGTAGTACTTGCCGTTCTCGGGGCCGTCAACTACTTCGGCGTCCGCGCCGGTGGCGCTGTACAAACCTTCTTTACCGTCCTGAAGGTGGCCTTGCTGCTGGCCTTGGTGCTAGCCGCATTGGTGTTCGGGGCCGAGTGGGGAGACGCCCAATGGAGTCACCTGCGCACCTCGATACCCATTCAGGCGCCCGTCAGCGGTTTCGTGTTGGCTCTGGTGGCCGCGCTGTGGGCCTACCAGGGGTGGAATGACCTGAACCTGGCCGGGGGCGAAGTGGCCGACCCACAAAAGAACATTCCCCGCTCGCTGCTGCTGGGAACCGTGGCCGTGGGACTGCTCTATCTTCTGACCAACCTGGCCTACTTCTATGTCCTACCCGCGGCCGAGGTGGCCGCCTCGGATCGGGTGGCCGGCGACGTGGCGCGGCGCTTGTTCGGCGGGTGGGGTGGCGACGCCGTTGCCCTGGCGGCCTTGATTTCCATCTTTGGCGCACTCAACGGCTCGATCCTCTCCGGCGCGCGCGTGCCCTACGCCATGGCGCGCGATGGGTTGCTGTTCGGCCAGTTGGCAGCCGTGCACCCGCGTTTCTATAGTCCTCACGTCGCCGTGGTCGTCCAAACCGTTATAGGAGCTTTGATCAGCCTGACCGGAACCTTCCAACAGTTGTTCACCTACACAATCTTTGCCAATTGGTGCTTTTACGGACTGGGCGTCGGCTCGCTCTTCGTGCTGCGGCGCAAGCATCCGGAGTGGCCGCGGCCCTACCGCGCCTGGGGTTACCCGGTGATCCCGGCGCTGTTTGTGGTCGTCAGCGCAGCCCTGGTGGTGATGATCCTGCGCCAGCAGGAGTGGTGGCGCTCGCTGGTGGGCCTGGGGATAATAGGCCTGGGCGTCCCCGCTTACTTCTTCTTCCGCAGCCGGTCCTTGAGGAGGCCGAGCCTTGGGGAGGAATGAAGCAGGGATTGCAGATGAATATGAAACTCAGTGAAGCTATCGGCGTTGCCCGCCCTACCGGCCGAGCGCTGCTGGTGGCCATGGCGGCTTGGCTGGCGCTCAACCCGGCCACCGGGCAATGTGGGGACAGGGCTGCTGTGCTGTCCCGAAGTGCGGTGCGCGGAGCGGCAGTGGACGGGAGGAAGGCGCTCCCCAGCCCAAGCGCCGGCAAGGAAGTTGTCTTGTTTGCGCTGAACGAGAAAGTTGGGCTGGCATCGCTTCGGCTGTACGGCGACCGCGCGACCTCGGTTTCCCCGCAGTGGTTCGCAGCACATGCCGACGGAAGCCTTTCCGGCGAACCCTGGACGCCGCTGCTGGACCATTGCCGTCAGTTGCGGATTCCTCTGACGCCTCTGGTCATCAACCGCGACTTCTCGCCGGAAGTGGCGGCCACGCTGCTCCGCTCACGCCAAGCGCGAGCGCGGCTGGTCCGCGAACTGCTGGAGCGGGCGCGCCGCTATCACTTCCAAGGATACGTGATAGACTTCGAGAGTCTGCGGGCCAACGCAGCTCAGCGGCAGCACTTTTCCGAGTTCCTTGCCGAGTTGCGCGCAGCTCATTCCCGAGATGGGCTATCTCTAGGAGTAGCGTTGCCAGTTCCTTCGCCTCGTCACCGGAAGACCTTTGACTACCGCGCGGCTGGACGCCTGGCCGACCGCGTTGTGCTCATGGCTTACGACCAGCATAGCCGCTCTGGTGGCCCGGGACCGATCGCCGGTTACCGCTGGGTGGAGGCGGCGGTACGTGAAACCGTGGCTCTGGTTCCCCAGCGCAAGTTACTATTGGGGCTCGCCTTCTATCACCGCAACTGGGGCGCAGCCAAGGCCACCTCCGGCAGCTACCAGAAGGCCCAGGCGCTGCAGCGGCAGCACCAGGTGGACTGGCGCTGGCATCCGACGCACCGGGCGCACTGGTTCGGCTTCTTGAACGAGGGCCAGCGACACACGGTCTGGCTGGAAGACGGTTGGAGCATAGCTGAAAAGTTAGCCCTGGCCTGGCGTTATCAACTGGCCGGCGTGGCCGGCTGGCGTCTGGGGCAAGAAGATCCGGCCATCCGGGTCTTGCTGCGCCAGTTCCAAAGCAATTGAGGGAGCGCGTGCGCACTGGTTGGCTGGCACTCATTCCGGTGGTAATAGCAGCCGCGCTAGCTGCTCTGCTGTGGGGCCGGCGCCCCCCAGCGCCCGAGCAGCCGGTCACCTTTGACCACAGCCTGCATCTGGAGCAAAAACTGAAGTGCACAGATTGCCATCGGCTGGTCGAACATTCCGAGAAGGCAGGCCTACCCACAGCCAATCTGTGTATGACCTGTCACCAGGTGATCAAGAGCGATAGCCCCGAAGTGCAGAAGATCGCGCAATTCCAGCAGGCGCGGCAGTTTATTCCCTGGGTGCGACTCTACGAAGTGCCTGAGTTCGTTTATTTTAACCACTCGCGGCACATCAAAGCGGGCCTAAGCTGCGCCGAGTGCCACGGCGACACGGGCACTACTGTGGTCTCAGCCACCGAAAAAGAATTCACTATGGCCACCTGCATGGACTGTCACACGCTCCGGGGGGCATCTAATGACTGCCTGACGTGCCACAAATAACTCCGCGGAGCAAAGTCATGGGTGACTCCGGATCGTAGACCTTGGACTTTAAGATTTCGACTCATGGATAGACGCGACTTCATCAAGATTTCCAGCGTGCTGACCGCCGGCAGCACGATGCTGACCAGTTGCGGCAAGGGCATGCGCGAGGCAATGCCCGTGCTGGTGCCCGAGGACCAACTGGTTCTGGGTGAAGAGAAGTGGGTGAAAAGCGTATGCGGCGGCTGCGGCGCCGCCTGCGGGCTGGAAGTCCGCCTGGTAGACGGGCGCGCGGTAAAGCTGGAAGGGCTGGCTGCTCACCCCATCAACGCCGGCCGTTTGTGCGCGCGCGGCCAGGCCGAACTTCAGGCGCTGTATAACCCCGACCGCATCCGAGCTCCCCGGCGCGGCAAACAGGAAGTGGACTGGGAAGCGGCGTTAGGGGCTGCCGCCGAAAAGCTGCGTGAGGCCCTCGCCGAACCCCAGCGCATTGTACTGGTGACGCGCCGACTGAATGGGCTGCGCGCGCAACTGGTCGGCGAGTTTCTCCAGGCGCTGGGCGGGGCCAGCCATCTTATCGCCGAACCTCTGGATGAAGGCGCAGTCCTGGAGGCAAATCGACTCACGTGCGGCTACGCTTCGCATGCCGCCCCGGATTTCGGCAACGCCAACTATGTGCTGTCGTTCAGCGCCCCGTTGGTCGAGGCCGGACCTTCGCCGGTTCGCACGCAGCGCCTGCTGGCTCACATGCGGCAGGGACGCCCCGGCCGTCGCGGCACGTTGGTGCAGGCGGATGCGCGCTTTTCGCTGACCGCAGCCTATGCGGACGAGTGGTTGCCATTGAAGCCGGGAACCGAGGGCGCGCTGGCGCTGGCCATCGCCCACGTGCTGCTGCGCGACTCGCTGGTGGACCAGCAGTTTCTGTCCCGCCACGCGCAGGGCCTGGACCGTTTCCGACAGATCGTCGCAGCTTACCCGCCGAAGGCAGTGGCCGCTACTACTGGCCTGGACGCCAAACGCATTGAGCGCGTGGCGCGCGAATTCGCCGCGCACCGGCCGGCAGTAGCGGTCGCCGGCGGCAGTGCCGCGGGCCACTCCAATTCCCTGCCCGCACTGGTGGCCATCAACGCCCTCAACGCGCTGGTAGGCAGCTACGGAGTGCCCGGCGGGCTCTGGTTTGCCCCAGGGGAGCCGGTACCGCCAGCGGCGAGTCTCGCCAGCCGCGACGGGCAGGCGCTGCTCAGCTCGGCGCGCGTGGTCCTGGTCTACGGCGCCAACCCGGCCTACGAATTCCCCGCTCTTCCCTGGGACAAGGTTCCCTTCCTCATCAGCCTGTCCACATTCCCCGACGAAACCGCCGAGCGGGCACACGTGGTTTTGCCTGATCACACCGCTCTGGAACGTTGGGAGTCGCGCTCGGCGGCCGGCGGGGAGATCGGTGCGGTCCGCTCGGTGGCGCGGCCGGCGTTGGCGCCGCTCTACCAGACACAAGACGCCGCCGACTCTCTGCTGGCCCTGGCGGCGCGGGTGGATAAACCGCTTCCTTACGAGAACTGGGAAAACGCCATTGGCGCGTCGTTCGCCTCCGAAGACGAACTCTCGGACGCTCTGGAGCGTGGCGGCGCGTGGGCCACGGTTTCATCAGGAAATGAGGAGCCGGAGCCTCTCGCCTTTGCCACTCCGTCGAAAAAGTACCAGTTTGTACCCAGCCTGGAATCGCGTGAGTTGAGCCCCGCCTTTGAGCCGCCGCACTGGACGGGCGAGGCGAGCGGGCTGGCGTTGCTGGTCTACGCCGGAGTGAGTTTGGGAACGGGCGAAGGGGCCAACCTGCCATGGCTCCAGGAATTGCCCGACCCGTTGGCGCAAACGGTATGGACCACGGCCGCAGAACTGAATCCCCACACGGCTGCACAGCTCGGCGTGGCCCATGGCGAGAGGATCTGGCTGGAGTCGCCGCAGGGGAAAATCGAGGCGCGAGTGGCGATCTCGCCTGCCGCGCCGCCCGATTCAGTGGTCCTGGCCGCCGGCCAGGGCCACACTGCCTACGGACGTTATGCGCGCCACCGCGGAGCCAACGTGTGCGCGTTGCTGGATCCGGCGGCGTGGGCTGCAACTCGTGTGAAAGTCAGCAAAGTTTAGGGGGTATGGATGCGCTGGGGAATGGTCATTGATCTGGATCGCTGCACCGGTTGCGAAGCCTGCGTGGTGGCCTGCCGCGCCGAAAACAACGTGCCGGTCGTGGGCGAGGAGGAATGCGAAAAGGGGCGGATGCTGTCCTGGATTCGCATCGAGCGCTACTACGAGGGGGAGTTTCCTGACGTGCGGGCCCGCTTCATGCCGGTGCTGGGCCAGCATTGCGGCAAGGCACCTTGCGAGCCGGTTTGCCCAGTCTACGCTACCTATCACAACGAGCAGGGCC
>JAKZXP010000145.1:0-4568 GCA_047514915.1 Terriglobia bacterium | reverse complement strand
GCGTAAGGCTTACGTCAAGGCGGTCGAGGTGAACTACTTTACCGATGCCATCTCCCACACGCAGGTGAAAATTCTGGAGGAGCTGGCTCGGGCCGAGGTGGCACCGAGAGGAGAGGGCGCCGGCGAGAGCGCCGGCGCCGGGACCGCCCGGGCGCACGGCGAAGTTCAGGTGAACACCCAGGTGGTGGGCTTCAAGAAGCTGAAGTTCTACACGCTGGAGAACGTCGGGGCAGGGCAGCTCAGCATGCCGGAGCAGCAGATGCATACCAGCGCCTACTGGCTGTCACTGTCGCGCGAGTTCCTGGAGGCGCTGCCCTATCCGCCGGCGGCGCGCCAGAACGGTGTCGTTGCCCTGGCCAACGCCCTGCGCACCATGGCTACGCTGCTGGTGATGTGCGACCGGCGGGATCTCGGGGTTGCCGTAGGCAACACCGGCCAACCCGAATACGCGCCCAACGTTTACATCTACGACAACTATCCCGGCGGGATCGGCTTGAGCGAACCGCTGTTCGAGTTGCACCACCGGCTGCTCGAGCAGACCCAGCGAATGATCGAGCACTGCGGCTGCGCCGCCGGTTGCCCCTCTTGCGTGGGGCCGGTCGGCGAAGTTGGCGAGCATGGCAAGGAAGTCGCCCTGGCAATCTTGGCAGCTTTGAAGCCCGAGCCCGGCCAGGCCATGTAGCGCCCGGCCCGGCGGGCGCGCAGGCACCACCCGAGGAACGGCAATGCAGACGGAGCTGGACAGGCTGCGGCGCAAGATCACTCGCATTGACCGCAAGTGGCGGTATGGCCCGCCTGCGGCCGCCGCGGAAGAGCAGAGCCGTTGGTCGGCGCGCTCGGCGACGCTTTCCCCACAGGGCGTCGAGGACGTGCTGGACGGGGAAATCCTGGAATCGCCCTCGGGCGCCTGTTTTCTCTCCTCGCGCACCTATGGGTTTCACCGGCGGCACGGAAACGCGGACATCTCCACACTTGCCGGGATGGACGGCGCGCCGCTGGGTGTGACCGCACCCCCGTCGCGCTGGGCTTTCCTGGATACGGAGACTACGGGACTGGCTGGCGGCACCGGCACCTACTGCTTTCTGGTCGGCGTGGGGGCGCTGGAGGGGCGCGATTTCTGCGTCCGCCAGTTCTTCATGCGCGATTATGCGGAAGAGCCGGCCATGCTGGATGCGCTCGCCGAGCACCTGGCGCGCTTCGACGTGCTGGTCACCTACAACGGGAAATCGTTTGATGGGCCGCTGCTCGAAACACGCTTCCGCATGGCGCGCCGCCGCCCGGCGCATCAACGCTTGGCGCACCTGGACGTGCTGCACTCGGCGCGGCGGCTGTTTCGCCTGCGGCTGGCCTCCTGCCGCCTGACCGAAATCGAAGCCGAGGTGCTGGGTTTTTATCGTGAGGGTGACCTGCCGGGCGAGCTGATCCCCTACTACTACTTCGACTACCTGCGCACCCACGACGCCCTCAAGCTGGTGCCCATTTTCCATCACAACCAGATGGACATCCTGACACTGGCCTGCCTGACGGCGCTGGTCCTGGCGGCGGTGGGCCGGCCCGAGGCGGCTCCGTTGGCTCATCCCCTGGACCTCTATAGCCTGGCCGCTTGGGTCGCCAAGGTGGGTCGTTGCGAATCGGCTGCGCGGCTTTACCAACGTGTCCTAGCATGCCCGCTGCCTGAAGCGGTCCAGTGGCGCGCCAAAGCAGAGCTGGCAGCGCTCTACAAACGCGCCCGCGACTACCAGCACGCCCTGCCCTTGTGGACCGAGCTGGCAGCCATGCGCAATGGCGAGCGTCTGCAGGCCATCGAGGAACTTGCCAAATACTACGAGCACCGCGCCCGCGACTACCCCCGCGCCTTGGGCGCGGCCCGCGCCGGTCTGGCCGCATCTCCCGACACCGCCCCCTGGCACCACCGCCTTGAGCGCCTCCAGCGCAAGCTGGTTTCCTCTTCACAGCTCCCAGTGCGTCTGTAGCGCCGCCACGTGTGGGCGGCATGCCTGGCGCAATGTATGGCTCTACTGTGCGACAGCAAGCCCTTCGTGGATCGTGAGGGTGTTTCCTTCGAGCTGTCCGGCGGCGTTGTTCTCGCCCTTGGCGGCGAGCACCTTGCGGTAGGCGTCGGCGAAGGCGGCGGCGGACGCGGCGTCCTGCCATCGGGAGCGGTGCACGAGAAAGGCATCGGACCGCGCCTGGTTTTCGTAGACAGCGTAGCGGAAGCCGCGCCAGGTGGGGGCGAGCCGATGGGCTGTTTCCTCATCTATGTACTGCTTCAGCAAGACCCGCACTTCCAGCTCTCCAAGCACGTTGCTGTCAAGCAGCTTGTAGCCGGCGGGCAGCGGGAAATCGTCCGGAGGTTGCAGATCCTCTGCAGGTGGCATTGTGCGTCCCGGGTGCAGCACCTCGGCGGTGGAGCGCGGCGGGTTGTCAAGCGCCGCCGTGTAGGCTGCCTTGCCCTTCTTCTCCACCAGCCAGCGCATATACTGCGCTCCGGCGGTATAGGGGAACAGCAGGCTTTCCCGCAGGTATGGGGGCGCTTCCTGGAATACGGCAAACTGCTTCGCGTCCAAGGACGTGACCATCGCCTTCAGCTCTTCCGGATCGCGGCGCGACAGCAGATATTGGGTCATGGCCAGCATGCCGCTGCCCTCGACCACGGCCACGCGCGCCATTTGCTCGTCCTGGTTCAACCCGTCTTGCCGCAGGAACTGCTCCAGGCCCACCTGCTGGTCCTGCAGTGCGTGTGTCAGCTCATGGATCATGGCCGGGCGCAGCACGGGCATCGGGGTCCAGTCGGCGATGTAGAACTGCTTCCGTTGGTGGTCGTAGTAGGCCGTGGCCTGTTCGGTGAGTAGCTTCACCAGGAACGCCTGCAATTCAAAGTGAGCCGGCAGCAGCCCGAATTCTTTCAGGGCGACTTCCTGAGCTCCAAGCTGCTGAGACGTGGAGTCTTCCTTCAAGCGTTGTTGGATGTAGCTCTGGATTTGCTCCTTGGTGACGATCCCGCTCTTGACCGGATGCTGTACGGACAGCCCGGTGATCTGGCCGGCTTGCTGGAGCAGCGCGTCAACCTGCTCCAGTGCTTCAAGGGCCGCCGTGCGCTTGTCCGGGGCCGCCGTGCGCTTGTCCGGGGAAGGGGCGGCGGAAGTGGCTTGTCCGGCGGCCGAGGACGTGAGAGTAGCGGTCGACGCAGCCGGGCCGCGCAGCGCGGCTAGCGCATGCAGAACCGGCGCAAGCAGAACCGGCGCCAGCAGCAAGTAGGTTGCAATCCGAAATCGGCAACTGGAAATCGGTAATCGAGTCTGGATCAGTTCCTGGGTGTAGCGGTTTCGGACTTCTAGCATTTCTTTACATGATTCCCGTATCTTACGGCATCTACAGTAGGTTAGAAGCTAATTAATAAGCACGTGCCCCAAGCCTCTGCCTGCGGTTCCCACTTCCGTGCCCCATTCTCGCCACGGTGCCGTGGACGGGGTTCACCGGAACTCCAGGTGGAATGGCATCAAGGCCAGAGGGCGGTCACTACGGAAGAGGCGCAGGGCCAGCAGAGCACGCAGCGATTCCGGTTGCGGGGGCAGTTCCAGCCGGAACAGGCGCACGCGGGCCGACTGACTGCGCTCCAGCAGGATTTCGAACAGGGAGCGGGGAGGAGGTAACGGCACCAGCTCGACGCGCTCGCTGGGGGCGATGCCAGTTTTCTCCTTGGCCAGCTCCACAGCCCGCTCCAACCCCCCCAGTTCATCTACCAACCCCTTCTCCTTGGCCTGCTCACCGGTGAACACGCGCCCGCGTGCAACTGCATCCATGTCCTCCAACTTTATGTTTCTTGCCGCGGATACCTTGCGCAGAAACTCCTGGTACATGTCCTCGGTCAGTTTCTCGACGCGCCGTCGTTCCTCGGGCGTGTAGGAGCGGTATTCACTGTCCAACCGCGCGTAGGGTCCGCGGCTCACCATGTCCTTGGTGATGCCGAGCTTGTCGTACAAGCCGCGGAGGTTGACTTTGCCGTAGACCACGCCGATGGAGGCCGTAATGGTGGCGCGATTGGCCACGATCGCGTCCCCGGTGGCTGCGATGTAGTAGCCGCCGGAGGCGGCCACGTCGGACATCGAGAAGACTACCGGTTTCTTCTTGCGCAGATTCATCAGCGCGCGCCAGATGGTGTCGGACGCTAAGGCGTCGCCACCGGGCGAGTCCACGCGAAAGACAACCGCCTTCAGCGAATCATCCTCGCCGGCCTCGTGCAGCACGCGCGCCATAGTTTCGGCGCCCATGCTGCGGCCGCCCCCCAGCGGGTCCAGGTTGTCCTCGCCTGCCAGGATGGTGCCCACCCCGTAGACGAGGCCGATTTTGGCTTCGGCCGCCAGCCCCACATCTTCCGGCGGAACGCGTAAGTAGCTTCGGGCCGACATTTTGTGAAAGCGCTTCTCGGGATCCTGGTTCTTTAGCAGGTCGTAGACCTGGTCTTCGTACAAAAGCTGGTCCACCAGACCGGCCTTCTTCGCCTCCTGCGGTTCGTAGGGCCCACCTTCGATGGCGGCGCGGGCTTCTTCCAGGCTCTTCTGACGGGC
>JAKZXP010000144.1:0-7051 GCA_047514915.1 Terriglobia bacterium | reverse complement strand
GGTGAGGCCTGCAGTAGCAGCGTAAGCCACGAACTGCTGGAAACCCCCTTGACCTGGATCACCACGTTTTTCTCTCGAAGCTGCTTGATCATGTCCGGGTAATTGGGGGGCGCGATCGTCTTAAATGCCTGGCTTTGGGTCTTAAGCTTGCCGCGGATCTCAGGAGGCGAATTGTTGGTGCCGATGATGGTGACCTCGGCGACATTGCCCGA
The DNA here is from genome assembly GCA_047514915.1 of Terriglobia bacterium. Classification (GTDB taxonomy): domain Bacteria; phylum Acidobacteriota; class Terriglobia; order JAJPHL01; family JAPKYU01; genus CBDBKE01. The sequence continues at coordinate 6,839 of JAKZXP010000144.1, read as the reverse complement.
CTCGACTTCGCGGAGGAAGCGGGTAAAGTTCAGCTCTTCCTCTTTGTTGGGCGTTCCGGTCTTCACCACCTGCCACAAGAGCACGGCGGTAGCCAGCATGACGACCCAGAAGACGACGGTTTTTGCCGTTGCGTTCAAGTCCTGTCCCTCAATTCCCCCATGCGTCCTTGCGTCGGGCCCAGCTGTGTACGAGGATCACTCCTTCTTCTTCCCAGCCGCGGAGACTGCTTTCTTCCCCGCCGAGGAAACCGCAGACGATTCCTCGGCCTCGTCCCCGGTCAGCGTCCCGACATAGGGCAGGTTCCGGTACTGCTCCCGGTGGCCCATCCCGTACCCGACCAGGAAGCGGCCCTGCATCTGGAACCCGGAAAAATCGGGGTCCAGGGCCACGCGCCGCTCGTCGATCTTGTCCACCAGCACGGCCGTCTTCACCGAAGCGGCGCCCTTGGCCAGGAACTGCTGGACCAGATGATCCAGCGTGATGCCGGTGTGCAGCACGGAATCCGCCAGAAGCAGGTCCTGGCCTCGTACTTCCAGCTTGGGCGTGTGCACGACCACGCGGCGCTCGTGCCCGTGTTCCATCACGTCGCTCATTTCCACTTTAACGAACTGGCAAATCACCGGGCAGGTGAGCCGCCGCACCAGGTCTGCCATGAACAGGAAGCCATTCTCCAGAAGGGCGACCACGTGGACCGTGCGCTGGCCGTACGCCTGCGAGATGGCCGCTGCCATCTCGCTCACCTTCTGTTGGATTTGCTCCTCACTCAGGAGGACTTCCAGCTTCTTTATCACTCAAGTCCTCTTCTCGAATCAGGATACCAACCTGCCTTGCCGACCCCATCCGAAATGGGCGCGCTACAGGGAATCCCCGCACCCAGACGATCTGGTTCCCGCTGAGCACCACGGGCCAGAGTTTGCGCTCCTCAGCGGGAATCCGGCGTTCGAGCAACAGCGTCTTAATCTTTTTCCTTCTCTGACCCGAAGAGGCCTCAAAGGCATCCCCTGGACGCCAGTTGCGCACCGTCAGCGGATTCTGGACCGACTCCAGATCCGCCAGAAATTCCTCCCCTCCATTATAACCCTGTTCCGCGTGGCTCCGGCTCACCAAATCAAACAGCAGGCGCTTTCCCACGGCGGGAATGACACAGGTCCCAGGCACCTGCACTTGGTATTCATAAGGGGCTGGAGCTGGGCGAGCCGACGGGCGGAACTCCAAACAGTCAAACACCCGCACTACTTGGCGCGCCGGCAACTGCAGCCGTTGTCCGCTCTGGCCGGCCAGCGCCAGCCTCCGTAGGGCCTCGATGTGAACCAGCTCCAGCCGCTGTAGCGAACCCGTCCGCGCCAGCGCTGCCCATAGCAGGCGGCGCTGCTGGGCCCTACTTAGTTGGACGAATTGGGCCAAGGATAGTTTCAAAATTGCGCTTCCCTGCTCTTGATGCAAGGTGACGAACTGGGGCAGCAGCTCCGCCGTGTGCTGGTTCCAGTAGGCTTCTTCGTCCTGGGCAATTTCTGCGGTGGCAGCCAGGTGTTCCACCAGCCTGGGGTTGTAAGTTTCCAGCAACGGAACCACCTCAGTGCGCAGACGGTTTCGGGTCCGCCGCAGGTCCCGGTTGGAGGAATCCTCACGCCAGGCAATTCCTCGCGCAGCCAGCCAGGCGCGCACTGCCGCCCTTCGCTGTTCCAGCAGCGGGCGCAGCAGCCAGCCGTCTACCATGGGGTAGATGCCAGCCAGGCCGCGCGTGCCGGAGCCTCGCAGCAAACGCGCCAGCACGGTTTCAGCCTGGTCATCGGCGCTGTGCCCGGTGGCCACTTTTTTTACCTCACCGCGTTCCACCAGGCTACGGAGAAACCGGTAGCGGAGTTCGCGGCTCACGCTTTCCAGGTTGCGGCGGCGGCTGCGCGCTTCAGCGGCCACATCGGCAGCGCTGACGAAGAAAGGCAGGCCGTGACGGGCAGCGAGTTCTTCCACAAAGCGGGCATCGGCGTCAGATTCCGCACCGCGGAGGCGATGGTTGAAATGTGCCACCGCCAGTGCCACCGCCAGCCGGTCGCGCAGCTCCATCAGCACCTGCAGCAGGGCCACTGAGTCAGCGCCCCCGCTAACGGCTGCCGCCACCCGATCCCCCGGCTCCAGCATTCGGTGCCGTTTCACAAACTGATAAATCCGCTCTGTCATGTCCAAATGTCAGCCAGGTCTCAATCGTCGAGGGTGCATTCCGCCCCCTGACAGCTATCCCCTGAAACCTGACACTGCCTTGATTATCGCACCGTCCGGAAACATGTGCTGCCTGTACCTGGCACCTGTTAGAATGGGGGCTGGAACGCCCTCCAGGAGAATTTCCTGATGCCAGTGGAAGCAATGAAGGAAACAGTAGCGCCGGCCCTTTCCGCGTTTGACAACGAAAAGTTCACCGATTTTTCTGACCCGGAGGAGCGCCGCAAGATGGAGGCGGCGCTGGCTCAGGCGCGGGGCGAACTGGGTCGGCTGTACCCGTTGGTACTTGGAGGCCGGCGGCTCAAGCCCAAAGCCAGATGGGAATCCCGCAATCCGTCCCGGCCGGAGGAGGTCGTGGGCGTTTTCCCCAAAGCCAGCCGCCGACATGCCCGGCAGGCCATCGAGGCTGCTGAGGGTGCCTTGGGAAGCTGGAAGAAGGTGCCGGCCGAGCAGCGCGCCGAATGGCTGCTCCGCGTGGCTGCCATCATGCACCGCCGCAAGTTTGAGTTGTCGGCCTGGATGGTGTTTGAGGTCGGCAAGAGCTGGGCGGAAGCCGACGCCGACACGGCCGAAGCGATTGACTTCTGCAACTTCTACGCGCGCGAGGCACTGCGCTTGCTGTTGCCCGATCCCGGCCGGGTGACCCCCATCCCAGGCGAACGCAATGAGCTGCGTTACATCCCCCTGGGGGTGGGCGTGGTCATCCCACCCTGGAATTTTCCACTGGCCATCGCCGCCGGCATGACCACCGCCGCGATTGTCACCGGCAACACAGTGGTGCTGAAACCGTCGAGCGATTCGCCGACCATCGCCTATAAGCTCTATGAGGTCCTCACCGAAGCCGGGTTGCCAGAGAGCGTGCTGAACTTCCTGCCGGGCAGCGGCAGCCTCATTGGTGACACGCTGGTTGACCACCCGCGCACTCGCTTCGTGACCTTCACCGGCTCCAAGCCGGTGGGCTTGCGCATCAATCAGCGGGCAGCCCGGCATCAACCCGGCCAGCTCTGGATCAAGCGCGTCGTCGCCGAAATGGGCGGCAAAGACGCCATCATTGTAGACAACGAGACCGACGTGGAGAAGGCCGCCGCAGCCGTCACGGCCTCCGCCTTCGGCTACCAGGGGCAGAAGTGCTCGGCCTGCTCCCGCGCCATCGTGGTGGATTCGCTCTACGACGCCTTCCTGGAGAAGCTGAAGACGCGAGTGGAGAAAATCACCGTCGGCGCCAGTGACGATCCGGGAAGCTTCATGGGCCCGGTGATCAACGCCGCGGCCATGAAGTCCATCCTTGCTTACATTGAGACGGGGAAGCAGGAAGGGCGGCTGGTCACCGGCGGAGGCGCCGCTAAGACCGGCGACGGGGCCGACGATGGTGGGGGTTACTTCATCCAGCCCACCGTCATCGCCGACGTGGATCCCAAGGCGCACGTCGCCCAAGAGGAAATCTTCGGACCGGTGCTGGCGGTGATCCGCGCCCGTGACTTCGAGGACGCGCTGCGCATTGCCAACGACACCGAATACGGCCTGACCGGCGCCGTCTTCTCCGACAACCCCGAGAAGCTGGAGAAGGCCGGCGACCTGTTCCACGTGGGCAACCTCTACTTCAACCGCAAGTGTACCGGGGCGATGGTGGGGGCGCACCCCTTCGGCGGCTTCAACATGTCCGGCACCGATTCCAAGGCGGGCGGCCGCGACTACCTGCTGCTGTTCACCCAGGCCAAAGCCATCTCCCAGAAGATCTAAAAGACAACACGACAACAGGGAGCCACGAAGGCACAAAGTTCACAAAGCCGAACGCTGTGTGTCCTTCGTGTCTTCGTTTTGTCTTTTGAAATTAGTGGGGTTAATCGTAGCGGCGGAGGATCGGCCGGCGATCGTCGGGATCGCGGGGCCGCCGCTCCGAGACGGATGCTTCGGTCAGTCCTTCAGGGATCTCCAGCGGGCGGGCCAGCCTCATGGTTAGCTGAGTTCCAGCAGGAATAACGGTCGGTGCGCGGCTGCCTGCGATTTTGCGCCCGATCAGCACGGCCGCCACACCGACCGCGGCCCCAATGCCGGCGCCCTTGGCGCTGCGGGTAGTCATGGCGCCGATGGCCGCTCCACTCATTCCCACCTGCACCGCCTCCCACGCCGCATCCCCATTGCCGCCTGACCCCCCGATGGTCCCTTCCTTCGCTTCGGCGCGCAGGCGCTTGCGGTCAATGGCCTTCACGGCGGCGTTGAAATCCAGGCGCCGGCCGTTGGGCAGAATCAGGGTCCGCGGGCTGAGCTGGATGCGCTTCTTGCTGCCGCGCACCTGGCCTTGCACCTCGCATCCGGCAGGCAGCACCTCCTGCCCGTCGGCAAAAACCGGGTAGACCACCAGGGCCGAGAAGCGTTCCAGGCTTTTTCTGCCCGGAACCACCTGGTTTTCCAGACGGACGACAATCTCCGTGCCCGGCTGCAGGGTCACCGCCCAGGTAGGCAAGGCCCCCGAAACCAAACCCGCTAGCAGCACGATCACAGCGAACAGTGGGAAGGAGGATCGGGAATTCATGCCCATAAGACGGGTCCCGGCCGCCCGGGGTTACTGCTTGATTGGTCGAAAATACAAGGCCCAAGGGCCAAAGCCTTGTTTCACCTCTGAGCTCACACTACCGGGTCTAGAAAAAACCAAAAGGCACTAGATGAGCAACACGCCGGCGGTGCGAATCTGGCTGGCCTTGGGCTTCTGAAGCGTCAGGTTGGCCTCGGCAAGGGGAAATACGTACGCCCAGGCCGCGTTCCGCCGCGAACCAGGATCCCGCTCCAAAGGCCCGCAAAGAGTCCTGTGATATAGTCCCGAAGCCGTGTCCCGCAAGCCGGTTCTGCCGCTGCACGATTTGCGCGCGCAGTACGATTCCATTCGCACCGAAGTTGCACTGGCCCTGGCCGACGTTCTGGAGCGGCAGGAGTTCGTGCTGGGCCGCGAGGTGCGCCAACTGGAGGAGGAGATGGCGCGCTTGTGCGGCACCTGCCATGCAGTAGCCTGCGCCAACGGCTCCGACGCGCTGCTGCTGGCGCTGCTGGCGCTCGATGTTCGAGCGGGCGACGAAGTCGCGGTCCCATCGTTCACCTTTGTAGCCACCGCCGGCGCGGTAGCCCGATTGGGGGCACGCCCGGTGTTCGTGGACATCGAGCCGCGCTCCTTCAACATATCTCCTGAGGCCCTGGCGCAGGCCGCGGTCCGTCATCCCGGGGTTCGTCATCCAAAGCTGCGCGCCGTCATCCCTGTGGATTTGTTCGGGCAGATTCCCGACATGGATGCGCTGCGGGAGCGTCTGCCCGAGGGGGTACCCATAGTGGAAGACGCGGCGCAGGCCATTCTGGCCGAGCGCCATGGCCGCCGCGCCGGCAGCCTCGGGCGCATGGGCACCCTCAGCTTCTATCCTGCCAAGAATCTCGGCGGCTATGGTGACGGCGGAATGGTGGTGACCGACGACGACGCACTGGCGGCTCGGCTGCGCCGCCTGCGCATGCACGGCTCAACCGACAGCTACTACCACGAGGAGGTGGGCCTCAACAGCCGCCTGGACACGTTGCAGGCAGCGGTGCTGCTGGTGAAACTGCGGCACCTGGAGACCTGGACGGCTGCCCGTGAGCGCGCCGCCGAGCGGTACACGCGCCTGTTCGCAGAGCGCGGCCTGGCGCAGGCCGCAACGCTCTTCCCTTCCGACGAGCACCCGGTGGTGGTACCCGCGGCTGAGCCTGGCGGTGGCCGGCACGTCTTCCACCAGTACACGATTCGGGCGCTCGACCGCGACCGCCTCCATCTGGCCCTGGAAGCCGCGGGCATCCGCACCGCCATCTACTACCCGCTCCCGCTGCACCTGCAACGTTGCTTCGCGCCCCTGGGCGGTAAGGAAGGTGATTGTCCGGAGGCCGAGCGCGCCGCGCGCGAGGTCCTTTCCCTTCCGATCTTCCCGGAAATTACCGAAAACCAGCAACAGCGTGTGGTCACCGCCGTTGCCGACTTCTTCCGCCGCTGAGGCGGGAGCACAGTGGCTACCGTTCGCGGGAGGAGTTAATCTGGGCGTGCAAAAGCAAACGGGGTAGCCAACCGCTTCCGGTTGGCTACCCCGTTTGCAATGGCCGCTGGGGGGACTGACTCAGGAAACTAGTCGCCCGCTGGCATCGCGTGCTCGGCTGGGGTCTGCTGGCCCGCAGGGGGAGGAGGCGCGGCCGTTGCGCCGTTGCCATTGCCATTGCCGCCGTTGCGGGGCTTGATCTGCACCAGCTCGGGCTCCTTTTGCCCCAGTTGCCCCAGCACCTGCTCGCGGAACAACTTGTTCATCATCCGTTCCTCCTCGAAGGCGTTTTGCGGCCCTTCACCCTTCTCCCGAACCTGGGCGGCATGATCCGAGTTGACGAGCAGCGAATGCTCGGCGGTGGGCAGCTCGACATTCTTGCCGGCAGCGTAAATCTTGTGGCGGCCGTGCTCCTTGTACCATTTGGCCACGGTCGCGTTCTGGTGCATCTTCTCGATGATGTTGCGCCAGCCGACGCCGGTGTTATAGGCGCAGAAGGAGATTTCTCCCTCCTGGGTGGCGTAGGGGATGATGCACATCTCGGTGCGCCGGAAGTCGTAGTTGAACAGGTCCTGGAA
>JAKZXP010000143.1:0-4117 GCA_047514915.1 Terriglobia bacterium | reverse complement strand
CCATGATGCTGAACCCGCGCTACGGGTTCATCGGGCTGGTGGCATTCCCCTACCACGTTGTGGTGGAACTGCTGGGAGCGGTGGTGGAACTGCTGGGCTGGCTTGCCATCCTAACTGCGGCCTTGCTGGGAGTGCTCACCTGGGCCACCTTTATATATTTCATGATCCTGGCTTACCTGGTCGGCACGTTGGTCTCCATCGGTTCGGTCGTCATGGAGGAGATCACCTACCGCCGCTACCAGAAGATCAGCGAGGTGGCACGGCTGCTTCTGCTGTGCATGCTGGAGTTCTTCCCTTACCGGCAGTTTCTGGTGTTCTGGCGGGTAGTGGCAATGATCGAACTGCTGGCGGGCAAGCGAGCCTGGGGCCGGATGCGCAGGCGCGGCTTTACCCCAGCACATCCCCCCGCGAGTGTCTAGCCTTGGGGTAGAAGACGGGGCATTCATCCCGACTACCCCCGAGTGGTCCAGTCGCAGCCCAGCCGCAGCATAGCCACGCTTCCCGCGCGTTCCATACTCCGGCCTCTGCGGTCGCTCTCTCTCGGCCGCAATGCCTATTTTGTTTTAAATGTGAATTTAAAAAGAACTAGAGAGTTCCCACTCTTGTCTTTGAAGTTTTTAAACTTTTGACTGTTTATCTAAATAACATATTCTTTATTAGTCTGCAATTTTACAGGCAATGCGACCCAGGATGTTGTCGTCCGGAAGAAGGCCTCCTAGATCTTCTAGCTCCCATGCTGTGCCCTGAGCTTTTTGCCTCAGTTCGGATTATACTTCTACCCTGCATGTTTGAGCCGGAGCGGTACATCTCCCTTACGACGTTCCGCCGGTCGGGCCAGCCCGTTTCGACGCCCGTTTGGTTCGTGGAGGACTCAGGCAAACTGTACGTGAGAACCGAAACGCAAGCCGGCAAGGTCAAGAGGCTGCGCAACAATCCCCAGGTGGAAGTGGCGCCCTGCACAGCGCGGGGAAAACCCAAAGGGTCGGCGGTTAAGGCCCTCTGCCGGATACTCAATCCGTCCGAGGAGCCCCGCCCCAGGAGCTTGATCTCGAAGAAGTACGGCTGGCAGGTTCGGATCGTAGACTGGATTGTCCGGCTGCAACGTAAGCGGCCCGTCTTTTTGGAGATCAACTTTAACTCGGCATAGAAACCGCTCGGACTGCGGTCGCAAGCCCACGTGACGTTGCTACCGCGGCTCCGCCGGGATCGCCGGCTACCGGCACAGTTGAGGTGCAGGCCGACGGTCTTCGGCAGCTCGTGGACAACCGATCTGACGGCGGTTGCCGCCGGCGAAGCGTAGGAGAAATGCGATGCCTGGCTGGAAACGGGTGACGATTGTTTGGCTGCCATTGGGGCTGCCACTGGGTCTGGTCCTCATTCTTGCGTTGCAGGGAACCTGGCACCGCCTTTTGCCCGACGCAGGTGCGTCACCAGCGCCATTATTGATGGCGCCGGTAGCGCCGGTAACGATGGTGGAAGTCACCGGCGAGGGACGCCGGTACTGGCCGCGTTGGCGCGGGCCCTCGGGGCAGGGGTTGGCCGTCGACTCGGGCTATCCCGACACCTGGTCGGATCGGGAAAACATTCTCTGGAAGGTCAAGGTCTCCGGGAAGGGCAACTCCTCTCCCGTGATCTGGGGCGACCGCATCTTTCTGACGACGGCTTACGACAACGGAGGCCGACGGTCGATTCTGAGCTTCCAGCGCGAGGATGGCCAGCAGCTCTGGGAGGCCTTTGCTCCGAAAGGACCTCCTGAGAGGGCTCACGCCAAGAACGGCTACGCTTCGGGCACACCAGCTACCGACGGTGAGCGGGTCTACGCCTATCTCGGAAATCATGGCTTACTGGCCGTGGACTTCAACGGCAAACAAGTCTGGCATCACGATCTGGGCCCGATGAATCCTTTCCACGGCGCCGCCGGCTCTCCGCTGCTTTACCGGGATCGCGTGATCATCTACCAGGACCATCGCGCGCCCTCCGGGTCGTTTGTCGCGGCATTTGACAAGCGGACCGGCAAGAAACTGTGGTGGACCGAGCGCCAGGAGAAGACCGGCTGGGGCTCACCGGTGGCGGTGCGCGTTGGGGACCGCGATGAGATCATTGTCAGCAGTCAGAAATGGGTCTATGCCTATGATCCGGACAGCGGCAGGGAGTTGTGGCGCTGCGCGGGAAACCTGGTTGAGGTGACGCCCACTCCGGTGGTAGGCCACGGCCTGATTTTTTGCAGTTCCGGCCGGGCAGGCCCGACGCTGGCGATCCGTCCCGGAGGATCGGGCGATGTCACCGGCACGCACCTCGTCTGGCAGACGCCGAAGGGCTCCCCGTTCATCCCCTCGCCGCTGCTCTACGGGGATTACCTCTACCTCGTCAACGACATGGTGGGGATCGCCACCTGTTACGAGGCAAAAACCGGCAATCTCATGTGGCAAGGCCGGCTGGCCGAAACCCAGCGCGAATTGTTCTCGGCGTCCCCGGTGGGGGTGGACGGCAAGGTGTTTTTCACGAGCGACGATGGCGAAACATTTGTGCTCAAAGCCGGGCCGGAATTCAAACTTCTGGGCGTCAACCGCCTCAACGAACGCACGCTGGCTTCGCCGGCGCTGGTGGATGGCCGCTGGTATTTCCGCACCGCCGCTCACTTGGTCTGCATTGGCCGGCCTTCGTGATCCGCTCGTCACCACGTCGATGCCCAGTTTTCCGCCGGCCACCACCGAATCCAAACCTCGAAGGGCATACCGGCCGCATCGCCAATTTCGGGACTGATTCTCTAAACCGGAGGCTAAACGGATGGCCGGTAAGCTGCGCCGCGAAACGGCGGCAGCTTCACCGGCTTGTTAGGCCGGACACCTGGTGGCTGGATGGCAAGAAATCGGCCACCCTCGCGCTCAGTCCAGATAGGCCAGTTCATTGGAGCCTAGAAGGACCTGAGCATACTCTTCCCAGGGTTTGCGGCCTAGCGTGGCTTCCCGCCGACCGAGGAACGTGAGAGCGAGGTCAATCTCGTGCGCTCTCGGCTCGCGGCCCAGGGTCATACGATAGAGGGTCGCGATCTTGGCGTTGGAGTCATGCAGAGGGCCAACCCGCGCCGCCAGCCTTACAGCCTGGTGCTGCATCCACGTGCTGTTGAGCACGAAGAGCTGCTGAAGTGGAGTGGTGGTGACCTGGCGCTTGGGGATGTGCTGCGTCGCAACTGGGAAATCGTAGAGTTGCAAGAACGGATGCAGCCGGCCGCGGCTGGTCTTCGAATAGACCGACCTTCGGGCGGGGCCTTCGACGTCGACTTTCTCGGAAGGTCCGCCCATCGTCAGGTCGAGTTCGCCTGATGCTTGCAGAATCGCGTCCCGCCAGGCTTCGATCTCCAGCCGACGCGGATTCATCCGCCACAGCCAACGATTCGTCGGATCGGCCTGCTGTGCCGATTCGATGCTGCGGCTCGCTTGCCGGTACGTTGCTGAAAGCATGATCTCGCGGTGCAGCCATTTGAGGGACCAGCTGTTCTTGACGAAGCGAGCTGCAAGGTCGTTCAGGAGTTGCGGGTGCGTAGGCCTCTGCCCCTGTGTGCCGAAGTCCGAAGGCGTTCGCACCAGATGCCTGCCGAAGTGCCAACCCCAGACCCGGTTGACCCACACGCGTGCGGCCAGCGGACCGGCTTCGCCGACGATCTTGTCGGCCAACTCCAAACGTCCTGAGCCTTGCCGGAACGGGTCGGGTTCGCCCTCGGAGAAGACCACGAGGAAACGCCGCGGCACGATCTTGCCCGGGTTGGCGACATTGCCGCGGATGAACACCGGCAGGTCGCGGGGCTGGCCCGGGCGCAGGTCGATCCAAGTGACCGTGGGTGTGCTGCCATCGATCCAAACTCCGCAGTCGACGACGGCGTGGGTCAACGGCGTGTCGTCTTCGCATAAGCGCGCATCGAGCTCTCGAATCTCTGCCTTCATCGCCTGAATGTGGGGATGCAGCTCTGTAGCGATGGTGCTCAGCTCTTTGAGAAGGCCGTACTGGCCTTTGAGTCGGTAGAGTCTCTCGTGATCCCAAACCAGTTTTTCCGCCGCTTCGGGATCCATTTCGACGATCGGCCGCTTGACCAGCCACTGGCTGGCGAACACGCCCGCCA
>JAKZXP010000142.1:0-6627 GCA_047514915.1 Terriglobia bacterium | reverse complement strand
TGGGACTGGCTTTCCAACACGTTTCGATGATCCACCTCTCAACGCCCAACCTCCCAAAAAGTTTGGTTCCGGTTGAGTCGACAGAGCAGCCTGGTGTGCGTTCTTGGTCGAAGGGGAAGGGCAAATCGGAAATTCCGGATTAGTACTATAGGGACTTCTTTTGAGTGGCTGGCCGCCGAGACTCAGATCGCCAACTGATCCTTCCCATCGGTAAGCCACTCTAAGTTGAATCGCGCAAAAGTGATCCGTTCGTACGGCTCGTTCCTGCCGTTCTCGTAAAGCAGGCCAATTGTCCCATCTGGAAGAGCTGTCAGACAGGAATAGGCCGAAGGTCCAGGATAGATGACTTTCGAGAGTAGCCAAGTCCTGCCCTCGTCATAGCTGAGCCGAACCGTCATGTTGACGCGGTCTTTTTTGTGGGCCGGATTAGAGAATAAAAGCCGATTCCTGGCGTATCTACCCTGCCGATCCGTGTAACGAATGAAGCTTCCCTGACAACGTGGTTCGATCAATGCATACTCATGACGAAGCTCAGACCAGGTTTTGCCTCCGTCCCTGGATGTGGCAACGGCGCGGCATCCTTTTCCGTGGTAGCTGCGCATGTTCAGCATCAAGCTGCCGTCGGCCAATTCCAGCACCTGGCATTCATTCGTTGCGGGGCCGGCTCCGGCCCCCAGTTGCCACGTCTTACCATGGTCGTCGCTGTAGGCTACCGTGGAGTGATCTCTTTCATTCGTCGCTGGCTTTCCGCGGCTGAAGTAGCATGGAACGACCAGACGACCATTTCGCATCTGGATACCCATGCCCGGTGCAGCCATCACTCCGGTCCAGCCCGGCTGCGTGAGCATGCTGGTGATATCTCTCGGCTGGGACCAGGTTTGTCCGTCGTCGTCACTGACGATGGCATGAAGCATGATGATCCGGCCTCGTCCGTCGGGCTGGAGGCCCTGGGGAAGAGTTCTGTTGGCCTTTTCCAGTGACTCTAAGGTGGGCCAGATGTGGTCGTAGATGATCCAGATGCTACCCGTCTGCCGGTCGACCAGCATGCAGGCGTCGCAGGCCGCTTGATAGCCGGGAAAATCAATGAGAATCTTCATTCGCTCCCAGGTTTCGCCGTTATCGACGCTGCGCTTCAAAGCGAGGTCGATGTTGTTGGGGGCATCACCGGGCTTCTCGACCCGGGCGTCACAAAGCGCCAGCAACGTACCTTTGTTGGTGGTGACCATGGCGGGGATCCTATACTCGCGAATCCCGTCCAGGCCTGCGGTGAAGACGTCCTTCGACTGGAAAAGCGGACTTATTTTTGAGCCAAAGGCCAAAGGGGAAACAAACAGCCCCGCCGTTCCCACCCCGACCGTTCCCACTCCGATCGTTCCCACTCCAACAAGGCTAAGAAAATCTCTGCGTCTTAGTGGTTGACTCATTATGAAAACCTCCCGTTGAGCTTGAGGATCAGCCCCAGGCGACCTGAACTCGGTTTTTTTCTTACCAGCGGTTGCTAGCTGGAATTTCCGATTTGAGCTTCTCCTTCGCCCAAGACCATACGCCCACCCCCCTTTCGATTCAAGCTCAGATCAGCATCTCAGATCACCATGGTCCCTTTGAGGATGGCATCTCGGCCGGCTTTGGCCCTGACACCTGCCTTCGCACCAAATCGGCCAGGCAGGCAATGAAGGTGGGTGAATCGTTAAGCGCCGGCATCACCTGGAAGCCGGTGACGCCGGCCCGGCTGGCTTCCTCGCGTGCTCCAATGTTGATCTCGTTCAGCGTCTCGACATGGTCGGTGACGAAGGAAATGGGAACCACCAGCACATTGGCAACGCCGCGCCGGCCTAACCCGCGCAGGGTGGCCAGCAGCGAGGGCTGCACCCAACGGCTCGATCCCACCTTGCTCTGATAGCAGAGCAGATGCGGATGCTGCCAGCCGCCCGCTTCCATGACCAGTCGCACCGTCTCCTCCGTCTGTCGTGTGTAGGGGTCGCCGGCTTCCACGACGCTGACGGGCACGCCGTGCGCGCTGAACACCAGGTGCAGGTTGGCCGGGGCTGAGAAGCGCTCCAGACCCTGGTTGATTTTCTCGACCAGCGCCCGAATGTAGACCGGGTGGTCGTAGAAGTGGGCAACGGTGTGGACCGGCACGCCCGGCCGGGCCGTGTACTTGCGGTTCCACTCGTTGAGGCTGCTGCCGGTGGTTGTCTTCGAGTATTGCGGGTAAAGCGGCAGCAGGACCAATTCGTCCACCGGCCCGTTCACCAACTCGCTCACCGGCTCATCGGGCCCGGCCGACTCCAGTTCCGCCACCGCTTCCTCGGTCAACGGGTGCCAGTAGCGCATGGCAAGGACGACCCGGGCCCGCAGCGACTTCGATAACTCAGCTTGCAGAGCGCTTACCTGCTGCTCAGTTAATTCGCGAATGGGCGAGCGACCGCCAATGGCCGCATAGTGGTGCTGAACCTTGCTGGCGCGATTGGAGGCCAGCAGGCGGGCTAGCGGCGCGCGCGCCCGTCCCAGTGGCAGTTGAATGATATCGGGGTCACAGAAAAGGTTGTATAGAAACGGCTCAACCGCTTCGGGCGAATCTGGCCCTCCAAGCTGAAACAGCACCACGCCGACAGTCTTTTCCTTCCCAGGCTCGGTCCAAGGGTTGGTCATTGTTCAAGTATCTCGCGGGTGGCTCACAATGCCGCACGGTATCGTTGCTTTACTTGATTCTAACCTCTTTTGATGCTGCCTGGTCTTGGAGCTACGTCGGCCCGCCAGGGGTCAGGGGGCCGGGAGCCTTGTCCTATTTAAGGAATGATTCTCATCCGGGATTGCGCCAGTTTCTAGATTACATCTCCTGCGAGGGGCTCCAGCGCCAAGCCAGCCCGGCCGCCAGCGTACCGCTGGCAGCGTTCAGTAACACGTCGGCGAGCGTCGCCTGGCGTCCTGGAAACAGTAGCTGGAAGGATTCCGCGCCAAGTCCCACCAGCAGACACATTCCGGCGGTTGCCAAGAATTTCTGCAGCGGCGGGCCATTCAGGCTGTGGGAGAGCCAGCTGCCCAGCGAGAAGAAGAGCGCGAAATGCAGACCCTTCTGGGCCATGGTCCGCACGCCCCAGTCCATCCCCAACATTTCGAACAGAGCCAGATAAAAGCTGTAGGCGTACTGCGAGGCTTTGCCGGCCAGTGGGGTGGAAGAAAAAAAGATCAGCGTCAGGTGGGCCAACACTCCCGCAAGGCGTCCGCCACTGATCGCCCAGGAGCGTTTCGTAACGAGGGTTGCAACGCTCTGTGGAGCTGCTGGCGGCGGAAGTGCTGCCATCCCTCGATTGTATCGGAGACCGCCACAGCCGGCCAGCCATTCCCACCCCTGGTATGGCTGGCCGCGGCGGCGTGATAATATTGTTTCGTTCATGCCGGTTGCCATCCGCTGCACCTCCCTCTTCAAGAGCTACGACGGCAAGGTGGAGGCAGTGCGCGGCCTGGACCTAGCCGTTGAGCAGGGCGAGTGTTTCGGACTGCTGGGGCCCAACGGGGCCGGAAAAACCACCACCATCGAGATTCTCGAAGGCCTGCTAAAACCCACCTCCGGCGAGGTGGAAATCCTGGGCAAGCGATGGGGTGCCGAGGACCAGCAGCTGCGCGAGTTGCTGGGCATCTCGCTGCAGGACACCCGGCTCTCGGAGAAGCTTAAGGTGAAAGAGACGCTGGAGCTGTTTGCCAGTTTCTACCAGCATCCGGTCGACCCGTCTCAGGTGATCGAGCAGGTAGCGATGGGCGAGAAGGCCGACAGCTTGGTCGGCAAGCTGTCGGACGGGCAGAAGCAGCGGCTGGCGGTCGCCTGCGCCCTGGTGGGCAATCCGCGCGTTTTGTTCCTCGATGAGCCGACCACCGGGCTAGATCCGCAGTCGCGCCGCCAGCTCTGGGGGATCATCCGCAACTTCCAGCAGGGGGGCGGCACCGTCCTGCTGACCACGCACTACATGGATGAAGCCGAGCGGCTGTGTGACCGGGTGGCGATCATAGACTACGGCCGTATCATTGCCCTGGGTGCCCCTGCCCAATTGGTCGCCTCGCTGGGCGCTGACCAGGTGGTGGAGTTTGCCCTGACTGGGGCGACTGGCCCGGCCGGCCTGGCTCGCGACGGGCTGGCCACTCTACCCGCGGTGCGCGCCGTCCATGAAGAGAGTGGGAACTACCTGCTAACCGTTACCGAACCTCATCTGGCTTTGCCCGGCCTGTGCAATTGGCTGGAGGACCAGGGATTGGAGCTGGCGCGGCTGACTACCCGACACGCCAGCCTGGAGGACGTATTCGTAAAGCTGACCGGCCGGCACCTTCGCGATGAGTAGGCGCGATGAGTAGGCGCGATGAGTAGGCGCGATGAGTAGGCGCGATGAGTAGGCGCGATGAGTAGGCGCGATGAGTAGGCGCGATGAGTAGGCGCAATGAGTAGGGGTACCACAATCCGGAGCACGGGCCGGAGCGAAGGCCGGAGCGCGGCATGATTCACTGGCAGGCGTACAAGCAACTGCTACTGGCGCGGATGCGGGAGTTGGCGCGCGAGCCGGAGGTCATCTTCTGGGTATTTTTCTTTCCGGTCGTGTTCGCGCTGGCCATGGGACTTGCCTTTCGGAATCGTCCCCCGGACAAAATTCTTGTGGCAGTGGTCGAGCACGCAGAAGCCTCGAGTCTAGCGGCCACGCTGAGCGCGGCGCCGTCACTCCAGGCCAGGGCCACCAGCAGGCAAGAGGCCGCCCGGCAGTTCCGGCTGGGTAAGGTCTCGCTGGTGGTCTTCCCCGGGGACGCGTATCGCTATCGCTACGATCCCACCCGGCCCGACAGCTTGCTGGCGCGCTCGCTGGTGAATGCGGCGTTGCAGCAGGCTGCCGGCCGCACCGACCCGGTGCCCACTGGCCAGGAGCCGGTCACCGAGCCGGGCGCACGCTACATTGATTTCCTGATTCCTGGCCTGCTGGGCATGAACTTGTTGGCGGGAGGGATGTGGGGAGTCGGCTACGCGGTGGTGGACATGCGAGTCAAGAAGCTGTTGAAACGCCTGGTCGCCACTCCGATGCGCCGCGCGGACTTTCTAATGGCGATGGTTTCCAGTCGCTTGCTGCTGATGCTGGTGGAAGCGGTGCTGTTGCTGGGCCTGGGGTGGGTTGTCTTCGACATGGTGGTCCAGGGGAGCATTTCCAGCGTGGTGGTGCTCGGCGCGGCCGGCTCCATCTGCTTCGCCGGAATGGGACTGCTGGTAGCCAGCCGCGCTCAGAGGGTCGAAACCATCTCCGGCCTGATCAACCTGGTCATGCTGCCCATGTTCGTCTTCTCCGGGGTTTTCTTTTCTGCAGACCGGTTCCCGGAGGTCGCGCAGCCGCTGATCCGCCTGCTGCCGCTCACGGCGCTCAACGATGCCTTGCGGTCGGTGATTCTGGAAGGTGCCAGCTTGGCAGCCCAGTCCACGCGGTTGCTGATCCTGGCTGCCTGGGGCGGCCTCAGCTTCCTGCTGGCCATGCGCCGGTTCCGCTGGACCTAGCTTGCGCCGCCTCCAAGAGCAACTCCACTGCCCGCTGCACCTGTGGATCGGCCAGGGCAGCAACTTCATCACCCCGTGCCACGCCGAAAGTTAGGTTAAAAATTTCCGTCTTCAGCCGGGTCCGGATGAACCTCCGGTTTTCAGACCACAGTCTCTCGGTGACAGGAATGTCTCGCTGGCGAAGGAAACCACGAAACTCGTCAAGGAGCTTCGGGGAGACTTCGAACTCGGGCGGGATAGGGTGCCCGTCGGCGCGCATGTGCCGCGCAAACTCCAAGAACACCAACCGGCTTTCCAGAAATACCTGATAGTTCGTGTAGCCGGAAGGCGCGACAACCACGTCCGGAGTGATGCCGCCGGCGTCGCTCCGGGTCCGTTCCAGGGAGCGGCCGGAGGGCGTGAGGTACAACGCGGTGGCCAACGCCAGGCCTGTATCTCCGCTCAGCGGATAGACTGTCTGCACCGTTCCTTTGCCGAAAGTGGTTTGCCCCACGAGCCGGGCGCGGCCGTGGTCCTGCAGCGCCCCAGCCAAAATCTCGGCAGCGCTGGCGGTGCGGCCGCTGACCAGCACGACCAGCGGCAGTTCTTGTGCCAGCGGCTCGGCCTTCTCCACGGTGAAGCGCTGGGCCTCGCCTGTGCGACCGCGAGCGGTGAGCACCAGCTCACCCTCCGGCAGAAACAGCCCGGCCGTCTCCACCGCCGCCTGCAGCAGGCCACCGCCATTCTTGCGCAGGTCTAGCACCAGCCCATCCAGCGCCGGCCCCCATCGCTGCAACGCCTGCCTCAGCTCGGCCACCGTGGTGCTTTCGAAGGCGGTGACGTGCAGGTAGCCGATCCCTTCGCGCAGCCAGAAAGCACGGTCTACGGTGGATTCGGAAAGCTCGACGGGGCTCACGATGATGCTCTCCACCTTGCTGCTGTTGGGGCGCAGCACCAGCATATGGGTGCGCTGTTGCGAGCGCGCAGCGTTGAGCACCCGCACGATCTGCGCCATGTTGAGGCGCTCGATGCGGCGGTTATTGACTTCCAGAATTTCATCCCCCGCCTGGAGGCCGGCGCGGGCGGCCGGCGATCCGACAAATGCCTCCAGCACCACTACCCGCCCG
>JAKZXP010000141.1:0-7411 GCA_047514915.1 Terriglobia bacterium | reverse complement strand
CGCCACGGGCCTCTCCGGCACCAAGCAGGCAGACTTCATCACGCCCGGCCAGCACTACCACTTCACGCTGTGGATGTTCGTCGAGGGCCTGCAGGGCAATCTGCTGGCCAGCGCCTCGCTGGATACGTTTGTAACGGTTTCCGACGGCGCCTCCGGAAACATTTCGGTGGACTCCGAGGGCGCTGTGACTTGGTCCACCACCGACGTGACGGCCGCTCGCGTCCACCTTTCCGTAGATGGCGAGCAAGAATCTTTCTTCGCGGACGGCACGGAGGGGCAAGAAACGGGGTTCTACCAGGCAGGGCGTCTGTATCGTTTTGTTCTGCGAACCATCTCGGACCTGCCGGTGGCAGTCACTGGCGAAGCTTCTCCCGAGGATGCACTGATTAGCACCATCGTCAGCGTCTCGATCCAGCGAAAAGACGCTGCCATCCAGTTTGCCGGACTGGCTCCGGGCTTCGTCGGCGTGCTGCAGTTTAATGTGCAGGTGGCTGCGAACCTGTTTCAGGACGGCGATGACGCAGAAGTCAAAGTGTTCGTCGGCTCGATTTCGGCCAACCAAACTTTCCTGCCCGTCCTCGACTTGTCTACGGGGGAGATTAGCGTGACTCCCGAGGGTCTGGTGACCTGGTCAACCACCAACACGAGAGCCGCGCAGGTTTTCGTCTCCGAAGATGGCGGCGAAGAGGTGCTCTTCGCGGGATTCGTCTTTGGCGAAGTCCAGGCTGACTTCATCGAGCCCGGGCACGTCTACCGTTTCATTCTGCGCAAGCTTTCGAACGGAGTGGTCGACAGAATCCTCGCCGAGGCGACCCTCGACACGCGACCCTGAGTGATTTCAGTCCCGCTGCGCCCGTCTCCTAAGCCCGCTTCTCCAGTGTCACCGCTTCGGCTTTGAACCACGGGTCCTGGACCTTGGGCTTTGGACCTTGGACTTTAAACCTTCCGGTCGGGGCCAGCGGGCCACGACAGTGCTGCGCATGCCGCCCCGCGCCGTGAATTCGCCGATGACGGTGGCCGACACCGGTCGGCAGGTTGCCACCAGATCCTCCAGAATCCGGTTCACCGCGTTCTCGTAGAAGATGCCCAGATTCCGGTAGGCCAACAGGTACATCTTCAGCGATTTCAACTCCACGCACCGCTCGGCGGGCGCGTATTCGATCGTGATCGTGGCGTAATCCGGCAGGCCGGTCTTGGGGCAGATCGAGGTGTACTCCGGGTATCCGATGGTGATCGTGTAGCCGCCGTACTGGTTGGGCCAGGTTTCCAGCGCCGGCAGCTTGGTCCGGATGCCCGCGCGCGCGTGTTCTTCGGTGTAACCGACGCTCATAGGGAAATTCTATCAGGCCACTCGACAATGAGTACCTCAGTCCTGGCTTTAAGAGACTTTTTGGGTAGACCTCAGGCGCGAGCCTGAAGCAGCTAGTCTCTGGACCCTGCATCCTCAGGGTGCAGGTCCGACTCCTGCCGAGCCAAAATGTTCCGCCTCAAGCTCGCGTACTCTCTCTTGCCGCCGCGCGCGACCTCTTGCCGCCGCGCGCGGCGTAAGCTGGCAGCGCTGCCGCGGTCGAGATCCAACCTAGGCAATGCACTGTCGGATTTCCGCATTGACCGGCGATGCCGGGCTCTGGTATAAATACACATGGCAGTGAATAATTATTCGTAAAGGACCCTGTGGTGTCGAACGTTGCAGTTCTAGGAGTGTCGGGCTACAGCGGGCAGGAGCTAATGAGCGTGCTCGCCCGGCACGGTGGTGTGCGCCCGGTGGCCCTGGAAAATACAACCCTGGAAAATAAAACCGGGATAGGCGCGGCGGTTCGCCAGCACGGTCTCGTGCTGGTGTTCTTGGCCACGCCGCACGAAGTGTCGCTGGAAGCGGCGCCCCAGGCTCTGGGAGCGGGCGCGAAAGTGGTGGACCTGAGCGGGGCATTCCGCCTCAAAGACGCCAGGATTTTCGCCGACTGGTACGGGATGGAGCATCCTGCCCCGGAACTGCTGCCTGAAGCCGTCTACGGCCTCACTGAGCTGAATGGCGAGGCAGTGCCGGGCGCGCGCTTGGTCGCCAACCCCGGCTGTTACCCCACGGCGGTGATTTACGGGCTGCACCCGCTGGTCTGCTGCGGCGCACTGGACACCTCGGCGGGCGTCATCTGCGATGCCAAGTCGGGGGTCAGCGGCGCCGGGCATCGACCCGCGGCGGCAACGCATTTTGTGGAAGTCAGCGAGAACTTCAAGGCCTACGCCGTGCTGCGGCATCGGCACGTGCCGGAAATGGTCGAGGCGCTGGGAGTGCCGCTGGAGGATTTCTTTTTCACGGCACACCTGCTACCGGTGACCCGCGGTATCCTCTCCACGATGTATGTCAAGCTGCGCCGGCCCTGGACACGCCAGGAGCTGCTGGCGCTCTACCGCGGGCGCTACCCCGAGGGCGGTTTTATCCGGGTGCGCGATCAGGGCACACCCAATCTGCACGATGTGCGCGGCACGAACTTCTGCGACCTGTACCTGACGCTGGACGAGAAGGGAACGCGCGCGGTCATTGTCTCCTGCATCGACAACCTGGGAAAAGGAGCAGCCGGACAGGCGGTCCAGAACATGAATCTGATGCTGGGGTTCGACCCATCGCGAGGGCTGCGATGAGAGTGGTGGTCAAGATCGGCGGCACGCTGGTCCAGGACGAAGAGGCGCCGCGCCTGCTGGCGCTGCAAATTGGCAGCGCGCTGGCGGCGGGCCACCGCCTGCTGGTGGTGCACGGTGGGGGCGCGCAACTGACAGCATTCCTGAAGGGAGTTGGCATCGAGGCGACGTTCGTCGAAGGGCGCCGGGTCACCTCTCCGGAAGTGCTGGACGCAGCGGTGAAGGTGATGGCCGGGTCGGTGAACCACCAGCTGCTGGCGGCTTTTTCTGCAGAGGGCGTGCCCGCCTGCGGCATTTCCGGGGTGGACGCCGGGTGCCTGATGGCCACCTGGGCCAACAACCACCGCGTGGATCTGGGCCTGGTCGGCCGCATCGAGCATGTCCATACGCAACTGTTCGATACCCTAGCGGCTGGTGGCTTTGTGCCGCTGCTGGCCCCGTTGGCAGTGAGTCGAAGCGGCCAGATTCTGAACATCAACGCCGACGAAGTCGCGGTGGCCTGCGCTGCCGGCTGGATGGCCGACCGGCTCGTGTTTCTGACGGACGTGGACGGCGCCTACAGCGCCAGCGGTGAGGTCTTTCCGGAGCTCTCCCCAGCGCGCATTCGGGAGCTGATTGACACTGGCGTGGTCAGCGGTGGCATGCTGGCCAAGCTGCGCTCGGCCGTGACGGCAGTGGAGAAGGGTGTGCCGGAGGTGGAAATCGCTGGAGGCCGCCAGCCGGGCATCCTGCGCCGGTTGCTGGCCGGGGAGGCGTCGGGTACCGCAGTGCGAGCCAATCCCGCCCTGGCCAGAGTGGACGCTCCGGGAGCGACACATGCCTGACGTGCACATCCGCAAGGCCCGCCCCTCCGACGCGTCGGCGATGCTGGAGCTGATCAATAGCTATGCCCAGGGAGGGCTGATGCTGCCTCGCACCGAATTCGAGATCTGCGAGAACATCCGCGACTTCTCGGTAGCTTACGTGGGACAAGCCTTTGGCGTGTCCGGGCAGGCAGGAATGCCTTCCCCACCCGACGGGGCACCCACCGCCCACGCAACCCCATCGGGCCCACTCAATCCGGCGAGGGAACTGGCCGGATGCGGCGCGCTCCACTTCTACACTCCGCAGATGGCTGAATTGCGCTCGCTGGCCGTCGTCGAAACAGCAAAGGCGTCCGGCATCGGACGCACGATTGTCGCGGCGCTTCTCCGGGAGGCGCGCGAATACGGCCTGGACGTGGTTTTTGCTTTTACCTACGTGGCGCCGTTCTTCGAAAAGTGCGGCTTCCGGGTGGTGGATCGCGGGTCACTTCCGCTGAAGGTCTGGAAGGACTGCCTGCGCTGCCCACACCTGACTTGCTGCGACGAAGTGGCCATGGTCTACCTGCTCTCGCCAGAGGCATGCGTCCATGACAGTGGCGCCTCCGCGAACGGACTGGTTCATCTTTCCAGCCACTTCTCCCGTCGGCCCGACTCCGCGGACGAACTCATCCAGATCCCGCGGGTAACCAGCCCGGGCTTCCAGGCGCGTTAGCGCCACTCTCCCCTGCCGTTCCGAGCGAAGCGAGGAATCTCCACTGCCATTGCGTTGCACACCAGATTCCTCGGTGAAATCCGCGATCGCTCCCGCCGAAGTGTCGAAATTTGGTTGCGGGCCGGCGTATCTGCAAACAACTCACGAACTCGGATCCGGGGGGCCCACAGCGATCCAGGGTAAAGTTTCCAAGGCATCCGTCAGCCCCTCACCTCGCAAGTACTCAAACGACTGGCTGGGATCGGAACGAAACAGGACGGTCGGCTGTTCTGCAACGATGACTCGCAGATAGATTCCATCCTCTCGCTCACATCGCCCGGTGAGCCGTGGCCCCCACGGTCCCGTATCCAAGTGCAAGTCCGTGCAGTCAGGGCACACATAGAGGCTGTGGCTCCTGCACAGATTGGGGGTCTGTGTTCCACAGTACGCACAAGGCTGTGGCGGCCCTTGTGGGTCGAGAATGCATTGCACCATGTGCCCCATGCCAGGACTCCTAGTCTAGATTTCTGATGAAGAATAACACGGAATCAGGACACTACCGGTCGAACCCACGAGGTAAATTGAAGCGCCGTGTTTGGTAAAAAGGTAACGGTCCCAGGGAAACAATTGTGATTCGCATTCTAGGGAGCGCCCAGCTTTAGCACCTTTGGCGCGCCTTTGGATAAAATAGCTGCGAGATGCCGCTCAGCTTCTTGCTCTCGGGCTTCCTTCTCGATTTGGCGCCGGCACCCACCTGGTCTGCCTGGGTCACCCTAATGGTATTAATGGCCGGCTCGTCCCCGCTGTCCGGCCGTCGGCGTTCCTCTTTAGGGGACCTGGTTCAGGAGTTGCGTCGCATGCGGCTGGGCGACGAGCCCCGGCAGTTGCTGGGCCGAGTCCTGCGCGCCGTTAGCGAAATCCTGCGCGTGCGTCACACCATTCTGCTGTTTTACGACAGCGAAGAAGAGCAGCTCTACCGCTGGGATTACCGGCAGGGCGAGGCCGAACCCACCCCGCTCGAGGTGCCCCCGCACGAGGTGGATTCCTGGATCACGCTGGACCGCCGGGAAGTGGCCGAAGCATTGCCTGCCGGGTCGCTCCTTTGCCAGCGTCTGGAAGCTCAGCGCATTCTGAGCGTCCGCTTTGCCCGCGGTTCGCACTGCGGCCGCCTACTGGTGCTGGATCCAAAGCAGATGAGCGCGGCCACGCTGCGCAGCTTACAGGCGCTCGCCGTCGAATTGGCTCCGCTGATCCAGCAGTTTTTCCTGTTGCGCCGCGCTCGGGCACTGGCCATCGACGAAGAGCGCAACCGAATCGCGCGCGATTTCCACGACGGGCCGCTTCAAACCTTCCTCAGCATCGACCTCCATCTCGAGTTCGTCCGGAAGCTGCTGGAGCGCGACCGGGCCGGTGCCGTCCAGCAACTGGAGCAACTCCAGTTGCTGGTGCGCAACCAGGCCCAGGAAATGCGTGATCTGGTCGAGCAGATGCGTCCGATGGACATGGAAGGAACCACGCTGCTCAGCCTGCTGCGCGGCCTGGTCGAGCAGATGGCACGCAGCGGGGACATCAGCGTCCAGCTGTTGGCCGACAGCCACCGGGTCCAAGTGCCTCGCCGGGTTTCCCGCGAGGTCTTCCAGATCGCGCGCGAGGCCGTCGCCAACACCCGGAAGCATGCTCGCGCCAGCCACATCGTGATCGCCGTGGACGCACAGGCGGAGGAGCTGAAGCTCACTATTGACGACGACGGCCAGGGCTTCAATTTCTCCGGCAGCTACACATTGGAAGAGCTGGACCGCTTACGCATCGGGCCGGTCAGCATCAAGCAGCGCGCCCGCCAGCTTGGCGCTTCCCTGCGGCTCGAGTCCCACCCGGGACACGGCTCCCGCCTGCTGCTCCGCGTTCCTCTCGCGTCGCCACAATCCTCCGGCGTCTCCGGGCCCGGCCAGACCACCTGAAAAGAATCCGCAGGGAAGGCACACCGACCAGGGGGCTGCCAGAGTGCTGAAGGACGAGGGTTGGTCTCCCCAGAACCGCTTGCTGACTCGAGCGGCTCTGTCGCCCAGACGAGGGACTGAGCCGCGACCCTGAAGAGCGTCGGCTGCGCGCCAGCACGCAGCCGGATCCTTCTCACGAACCACTCAAGTTTGGGGAAAAATCGAACGAGACTGGAACTCGCAATCTTGCCGAGCTTCTCTTCCGCGCAGCACTCTTTCTTGCCTCAGTACATTCCGGCACTAGTGGGCGCCGCAGCTCCCGCGCCACGGACGGCCTCGATCCCCTCTTTCAGCGACTTCATCATCAGCGCCAAGTCGGTGGAGTAGGCCAGCAAGCGATAGCCATCCCCGCGCAGCTCGTTGAGGCGAGCAGCGTCGCCCATGTGGATGCCGGCGGCGACGGGGCTGCGCTGGCACACCTCCACCACGCGCTGGTAGGCTGCCTTCAGCTTGGCGTGCGCCAACTGGCCGGGCACGCCCAGCGAGATGGAGAGGTCCTGCGGCCCGATCATGGTGGCGTCAATGCCAGGCACTGCCACGATCTTGTCCAGGTTCTCCAGAGCCTCGCCGCTCTCCACCTGGATCACTACAATGGTTTCACGATTGCTGGCCTCGACGCTCTCAGCTGTGCTCGCGCCCCTGAAATCGGTAATGATGCCGCGCATGCCGAAGCCGCGGCGACCCTGCGGGGGATACTTCACCGCATCGACGATGCGTTGTGCCTCTTCGACCGAGTCAACGCGTGGCGCAACCACGCCGGCCGCTCCGCAGTCCAACACGCGGGTAATCAAGTACGACACGTTGTCGGTGATGCGCACCAACGGGGCGATGCCGAACTGACGGCTCGCCCGCACCAGCGCTTCGATCTCGTGCAGGTCGCCCGGCGAGTGCTCGGTGTCGACGATGAAGAAGTCGACGCCGGAGGCGGCCAGCGCGGTCACCATTTCCGGCCGCAAGCACTCGGTCAACATCGTTCCGCAAACTATCTTCCCAGCGGCGAGCTTCTGCTTGGCAGGGTACAAAGCCATATTCTCCTCTTTTCCTGGTTTCTTCCGTTTGGGTTTCTTCCGTTTGGATGTCCGCCCGGCCGGCACAATCGCGCGCCGGTTGACCTACGAGCCGCTCAATTTCCCTGCGGATTATACCAGCATCCCATCCCAGAAGTTCGGCAACAGCTTCTCAGGTCTGACGACCATACGGCGGGACAGGCTATAATAGGGGCCTGCACTGCTTATGAGCACGGCCACAGGTCCCACGACGGTGCCCCAGGCGCTGCTGGCCCA
>JAKZXP010000140.1:0-2616 GCA_047514915.1 Terriglobia bacterium | reverse complement strand
GCGGGCGACCTCGGTGGGCCCGGAGGCATACTCAAACGAGTCGCCATCGTTGCGGAACAGCGCATAGCGCTGGGCAGCCAGGGCATTGACGAAGATGTCGGGCCAGCCATCATTGTCGTAGTCGCCGAAGTCAGTCCCCATACCGGCAAACGTTTTTCCGTCGTCGTCGTAAGCCAGGCCCAGCAGCAGGGCCGACTCGGTGAAGGTGTCGTCACCGTTGTTGCGGAACAGCTGCTGCGGGAATGAGTCGTTGGCCACGAAGATGTCAGGCCAGCCGTCGCGGTCGAAATCGTCCACCGCCACCCCCAGCCCTTTTCCGGGCGAGGCTTCCACCCCCGATGGCCGGGACACATCGGTGAAGGTGCCGTCGCCATTGTTGCGGTAGAGCAGGTGGGAAATGGGCCGGAAACGGTCCGGGTGACAATACGCGCGGTAACCGGGTTTGCGCGGTCCGCAGAACGGGCTCAACTGGAAGTCCCAGACCACGTAGCGCGTGACGAACAGGTCCAGGTGGCCATCGCGGTCATAGTCGAGGAAGGCGGCGCTGGCCGACCAGCCCCCGCCCCCTACACCCGCCTGCTCTGTCACGTCGCGAAAGGTGCCGTCGCCGTTGTTGTGGTACAGGATGTTGTTCCCGTAATTGGTGACGTACAGGTCCGCATACCCGTCGTTGTCATAGTCGCCCGCCACTGCTCCCATCCCGTAGGAATGCCCCGCCACGCCCGCTTCCTCCGTGACATCGGTGAAGGTGCCGTCTCCGTCGTTGCGGTACAGCCGGTTCCAATAGCGCGGCTCGGATTTGTCGGGCTGGGCGCCCTCCGGCATCGGGTCCGCCAGCGCCGCTCCGTTCACCAGGAACAGGTCCAGCAGCCCGTCGGCGTCGAAATCCAGCATCGCCACGCCGCCGACCATCGATTCCATCAGGTACTTCTCCGAGGTCTTGCTGTTCTCGGTCTTGAAGTTGACGCCCGAGCGGGCCGTCTCATCCACAAAGGCGATCGGAGGAGCCGTGGAGGCGGGCCTGGACTGCGGCCCGGCCCTCACCACCTCCAGAACCTTCTCCCGAGTCGCTCGCAAGCGCTTGAAGAGCGGTTCGGCTGCCGCCTCGTTGCCTTGGGCACGGTAAAGCCGTGCCAGGTTGTTGAGGGTCTGGGCCGCATCGGGATGCTCCGGGCCCAGAGCCTTCTCCCGCATCGGCAGCGCGCGCTTCAAGAGCGGTTCAGCTGCTGTGTAATTGCCCTGGGCGCGGTAAACCCCCGCTAGGTTGTTGAGGCTCCTGGCCACGTCGGGATGCTCCGGCCCCAGAACCTTCTCCTGGATCGCCAGCGCGCGCTTGAACAGCGGTTCGGCTTCCCCGTACTTGCCCTGGGCATGATAAAGCCCCGCCAGGCTGTTCAGGCTCCTGGCCACCTCAGGATGCTGCGGCCCCAGAACCTTCTCCCGCATCGCCAGCGAGCGCTTCAACAGCGGTTCGGCTTCCGCGTACTTGCCCTGGGCATGATACAGCCCCGCCAGGTTGTTCAGGCTCGTGGCCAAGCGCGGATCCTCTGGCCGGAACTCTTCTGCTTCCTTGAGGGCAGCCTTGAGCTGCTTTTCGGCCTCGGCGTATCGGCCTTCCCGGTAGGCCTTGGTAGCGGCCTCCATGTAGGTCTCCCAGTCCGACGCCTGCGCCGAGGCGCAGTCTCCCGCGAAGGCCCACACGGCGAGCGACAGCAAACCCACCAGCAACCAAGCATTGTCCTTGCAGGTCTCCTTGCCGGCCATTGCGATCACTCTTCTCGTCATCGGGCCTTACCTTAGGGGAGAAGCCACTTCCAATCTCAATTAAGGACATCCCAGTCAATCGGAAGCTGGCTGGGGAGGGGCAGATTCCGTGCGCTCCGGCTCGCGCACCGTCAGGATCTGGTTGGGCTGGACATCTTCCAGCCGCTGCACCACTCCGCTGGGCCAGCGGATCTCCAGCAGGCGAATGGTCCGCTCACTCCCCAGGCCGAAGTGGACGCGCTTGTCGTTGGAGGACATGTAGCTGCCGGCGGTGCTCACAAAGGCGCGCTGCTCGCGTCCGGAGCCCGACACCAGGCGCAGCGCAGCCCCGATACCCTCCCGGTTGCTGCTCGTGCCCACCGTGTTCACCAGCAGCCAGTAGTTCTCCGGCGGGCTGGCATTGCGCAGGACCAGCGCCGGACCGTCCAGGACACTGACGACGATATCTGGCCGCCCGTCGTTGTTCAGGTCGCCGAAGGCCGCGCCGCGGGCGGCCAGCGGGACCTGGAAGGCCGGGCCTGCCTGCTTGGATACATCCTCGAAGCGGCCGCCCAGGTTGCGCATCAGCAGCAGCGGCTCCAGGTAGCGTGCGAAGGTCTGCCGCAAGTGGATGTTGTCCATCACGTGGCCCTGGCCTACCATCAAGTCCTTCCAGCCGTCATTGTCGAAATCGACGAACTTGGTGCCCCAGCCCGAGTGCAACAGCGTGATGCGGGCGACCTCGGTGGGCCCGGAGGCATACTCAAACGAGTCGCCATCGTTGCGGAACAGCGCATAGCGCTGGGCAGCCAGGGCATTGACGAAGATGTCGGGCCAGCCATCATTGTCGTAGTCGCCGAAGTCAGTCCCCAT
>JAKZXP010000139.1:0-3362 GCA_047514915.1 Terriglobia bacterium | reverse complement strand
AAGACAAGATGTTGGACGAGGAGCTGTTCCGCATCTTTCGCGAGAAGGAGCTCTGGCGGCTGACGGTCAAATAGCCCGCCCGGCGCTTCTCAACCAAACCGGACAGTTCTCGATTCTGTTGCCCTGGCGGGCAGGCCGACTTGCCTGTCCTGAAGCGGAGGAATCGCGCTACAATGCGCCCGTGTTCACCACGGCGCGTTCGCTGCACTGGGCCTCTCTGGCTGCGTTGCTGGTGGCGATCGCCTACCTGGCTGCTGCGGCGGCCACACCCGTAGCCCACCAGCGGGCAGAGCCGTTCACGATGGCCGCGCCGGAGCGCCAGTTGGAGGAGGTTGTGCGCTTGTTCGCGCTGGGCGCGATCCTGGGGGTGATGAAATTCGCGCAGGGGGTGGCGGGGGTGGTGGCGGTCGTGGCCCTGGCCGCGCGCTCCCTGCGTCCGACACGAGCCTTGTTTGGGGGCGGCTTCGCGGCTTTGGGGTTCCTGGTGCAGGCCGTCCGCGGTATCTGGATGGCCGCCGTGGAACCCTCAGCGGGAATCCTGTTCGTCGCCTCCCCTGACGAGGCTTCCCGGCAGGCGATGCTGGTGTTCATGCACCACAACTTGCTGTTCCAGCACCTGTTCAGCTGGCTCTACGTGTTCTTTGCCGGAGTCGGCTTCGCTTTCCTTGCCTGGGCCTTGTGGGAGAAAGTCGAGCGTGTGGCCACCGCCTTTGCTTTGGCTGCCGCCGTGCAGGCCTGTTATTTCCCCCTGCTGATGTTTCTTCATTATTCAACCCGAGTGGTGGAGCGTCCCTTTCCACAACTTATGCTGATTACGGAAATTGCGGTGTGGCTGTTTCCCGGACTGGCTTTTTTTCTTGGCTTTCTCTGGTTAAAGCAGCTTTCGGAAATCCGTACCGGCGAACCTGGATCTTTTGGATGAGAAGCCGAGTCACGCCCCGGGAGCTTTGGGCGGCCGCCGACGCGTATCATAGGGGATAGGGGAGGGGATAGGAGAGGGGATAGGGGAGGAGATAGGGGAGGAGATAGGGGAGGTAGCGAGCAGATGCCTGAGAAGCCGCCGGAAGAGCGCCCGGAGCCGGAGCGCCGGTCGCGACGTCCCACGCCGCTGGGCTTGATGGGTCCCCCGGAGGGAATGGAACCGCCTCGGGCCAGCGGGCTGCCTTCCCTGCGAGCAGTGGGAATTATGGTGGTGTTCATGGCGGCAGCCTTGTTGCTGGCTTTCCTTTTCTCCCGCGGCTGTTAACCGATCGAACCATTAAAGATTGGGCCATGACGATTGGGCCATTGACGATGGAAGCGGCCCAATCAACAATTCTCAATCGGTCAATTGTCAATGAGCCAACCAGAGGAGATTCGCGTCCGATTTGCGCCGTCGCCGACCGGCTACCTGCATGTCGGCGGGGCGCGGACGGCCTTGTTCAACTGGCTGTTTGCCCGCCGCCACGGCCCGCGAGGCAAATTCATCCTCCGCATTGAAGACACCGACGTGGAGCGCTCCAGCCCGGAGATGAGCGAGGACATCCTGGAAGCGATGCGCTGGCTGGGGCTGGACTGGGACGAGGGGCCGTTTTATCAGTCCCAGCGCCGGGAACTCTACCGCTCCGTGGCGGAGCGGGTCCTGGCCACGGGCCGTGCATTCCGCTGCTATTGCGCGCCCACCGTTCCACCCTTGGTGGATAAAGGCAGCGAACGCCGACCTCGAGCGCTGCGTGATCCCTGCCGCGCTCGCCTTGAGCAGGACCCGGCCGGCCGCTCGTTTGCCATTCGCTTTCTAACTCCCGATGAAGGGGCGACCGCGTTCGAAGATGCAGTCTTTGGGTCCGTCGAGTTTCCCAACGCCGAGCTGGAAGATTTCGTGCTGCTGCGTTCCGACGGCCTGCCCACCTACCACTTGAGCGTGGTGGTCGATGATCTGGACATGCGCATCACTCACGTGCTGCGCGGCGCCGACCACCTGTCGAACACGCCCAAACAGGTGCTTCTCTATCAGGCACTTGAGGTTTCCCCTCCGCTGTTTGCCCACGTGCCGCTGATCCTGGGTCCCGATCGCACACGGCTCAGCAAGCGTCACGGCGCCACCTCGGTGGTCGCCTACCAGGACCAGGGCGTGCTTCCCGCAGCCATGCGAAATTTCCTGGCCCTGCTCGGCTGGTCACCCGGTGACGATCGCGAGCTGTTTTCCACCTCGGAGCTGGTCGCTGCCTTTTCCCTGGAAGGCATCGGCAAGGGCAACGCCGTATTCAACCCGGAAAAACTGGAGTGGTTCAACCAACAATACATCCAGCAGTCCAGCCCCGAGCAACTGCTCCCGTTTGTCCGGGAGCAGCTGCAGCGGACCGAACTCTGGCGTGAGGAACTCGGCCGTGCGGATCGTGCCTGGTTGCTGGACGCCATCGGCCTGCTGAAGGCGCGCATGCGCAACCTGAGGGATTTCACGGGCAGCGCCCGAGCCTTCTTCACCGACGACTATCCGGTGGAACCGCAGGCAGCCAGGAAATTCTGGAAAGACCCGGCATTGGCTGAGTTGCTGCCGGCGCTGGCCGCTGTTCTTGAGCAGGTGGAGCCCTTCGACCCTCCCCGGACCGAAGCGGCGCTGCGCACCTTCGCCGAGCAGCGCGGAGTAAAGGCCGGGCTGCTGATCAATGCCGCGCGCGTGGCGCTCACCGGGCAGGCAGTGGCTCCCGGCATCTTCGAAGTGATGGCCCTGCTGGGCAGGGATCGCACAGTCAGTCGCCTGAAAAGCAGGTGTCAGGTCTGAGAGATCAAGTAGGAGGGGGAGACTCAGCGGCTCTGGCGCCACTTCACCACATGGACCGGCGCTTCCACAGCGATCTTTGCCGGGGGATAGCAGGCGCTGTCATCGCAGGCCTGGTAGCGCAGTACCCCGCGCAGGATCACTTTCCCCGTCGGCATCCGGCCCGGTACCCGAAAGCGGCTGCGGATGGTGATTGTTCCCTGGTAAACCTTCAGCGGCTTGCCAGGCGCAAAGCTGAACGTGTAGCGCGCCGCTGGCGGATACTCCACGTCGAGCAGCTTGAATTCCTTCGACGTCCAATTCAACTTTGTGGGAATCAGATAATCCAGGGTGGGCTTTCTGGCATTGATGTGGAACCCGGCGCCAATCTCCAGGCGCAGGGGCAGCTCCACTGTGTCCGCAGCCGCCGCCATCACCGGAGTGGAAGGAGGAAAGACTTTGACCACCTCAGTCCGCTTGGATCGCTCCCTAGCCGCCGCTGTCCAGCTCAGGCAAAGGGTTAAAAGCAGCGTCACGAGGATTCTTGGAGATTGGCTCATAGCCCCAGTTGTCTGCTCAAACTCAGTTATTTGCTCAAACTCAGTTATTTGCTCAAACTCGGTTG
>JAKZXP010000138.1:0-3904 GCA_047514915.1 Terriglobia bacterium | reverse complement strand
GTGCGGGACAAAGGTTGGGGAATGGGAGCTCGCGTGGGGGCCATCCCCAGCGCCGTTGGCGGGGGACGGGTTACTCTTTCTCATACCGGCCAGGTCTTTCCCCTCACTGCCGCGAACCTGGGCCGATGGCGCGGCTGGATCCGCCACATGTGGCGCGACCAAGCCGGCGTCTGGATGGTCGCCTCGCTGTTGGGCATGGCGCTGCCCTGCATGATCTCCTTGCGCTTCATCCGTCACGCCCCGGTGGTGGGCGACCGCATTGCGGCCATGACCGCCGGAGCTATGGCGCAACAGTATCCCGACTACGGACCACTCCTCTGGTTTGTGACCTTGCTTTGTGGCTTCGTGATCCTGGGTCCCGGGCAGGTGTTTGCAACCGACATCATCGCCCGCCTCTGGACAGACCTCATCTGGGCCACGAGTAAGAGTGCGCAACGGCTTCAGGGAAACCAGGTCAAGTATGTTTACTACGGTATCCTGGTTGTGTACGGACTCTGGGGCCTGTTCTCGCTGGCTTACCTCGATCCTCTGCAGATCGCCAAGATTGGAGCGGGCCTCGGGAACATCGTTCTGGCGGCTACCGCTTTCCACACCTTCTACACCAATCGCGTTTTTCTGCCCCCGCCGCTGCGATCTCACTGGATCGTGCAATTGGGACTGCTGTGCGCCGGCACCTTCTCCGCCGGACTCAGTGCAATTGTGATCGCCAGAGTGTAGCGCCGGAACAAGGGGCAGCGCCGGCAAGGGTGCGGCCCCCCGGGTCCCTGGCGGCCTCTTGCGGCAGTAGCAAGCGCGCGCCGGCAGGTCCTTTGACACCTCGGCGCCGCCTCTGCCGCTCATGGCCGCAAATCCGGGGTAGGCGCGAGCACTTTGAGCGGGTGGGCACCACCAGGGCGCATTTCTCGGCTAGTGGTGATGTCGGCTAAACGACGTAAAAAAAACACTTGACACGGTAAATAGCACTGTCCTACCATTTGCCCAGTTTTGGGCGGAAAGTCTACCTTAACGAACAGAGGAGTTTTGACCATGAAGAAGAGTCTGTCTCTTGGCTTGGTTCTTGTGTTGGCATTCGCGCTGAACTTGCAGGCCCAGGTAGGTGAGCGCGGAGTGATTCGAGGAACAGTGCTGGATCCCACGGGAGCAGCTGTCCCCGGAGCCACAGTCACAGTCACCAACGTCACCACGGGCGTCTCCTTAACAACGACGACCAGCGCCTCCGGCCTGTACAACGTTGCGAACCTGCGGCCGGAGACCTACGTCGTGTCGGTGGAGCTGGCCGGCTTCAAGCGCGCAGTGCAAGCCGGTGTCGAAGTGAACGTCTCGCAGGTGGTCGGCATAGACATCACGCTGGAACTGGGCGCGGTGGCCGAAAGCGTGGAGGTGACGGCGGTGGCGCCACAACTGAGAACCGAGACCACTGAGGTCGGGAGCGTTCTCCCGCAAGTCGTGATGACAGATATCCCTCTGGAGGTTGGGGGCCGCGGCCGCCAGCCGCTTCAATTCATTTTCCTCACGCCGGGCGCCTCTTCGGGCGGCACCTCTTCCCCTGACGGGAGTAGCAGTTCGCAGGTTGGTAGTACCTTCTTCCAAAGAATGAATGGTGGCCAGGTCTTTACCATGGAAATGCACCTGGACGGCCTGAGTACGCAAGCGGGGGTGTGGACCAATACAGGTCGGGAGTTGACCTTCGCACCCGAAGCGATTCAGGAAGCTTCGATGGCGCAAAGCACCTCCACGGCGGAGACCTCCTCCGGTGGTGGTGTCGCACGTTTCACCACAAAGTCCGGAACCAATGAGTGGCACGGGAACCTGTATGAATTCTGGCGTAACGACTACCTGGACGCGAGAGGTTTCTTCGCCACATCGGTCCCGAAGCGGCGCTGGCACGAGTATGGAGGGAGTATAGGCGGCCCAGTCTTTAAGGATCGGACCTTCGTCTTTGCGAACCAGACCTACTTCAGGCGGAGCGATGCCGGAGGGAGCGCTTTTCTTTCGGTGCCAACTGCCGCCGCCAAGAGCGGCGATCTTTCTGGGCTGTTGGGAGCTCCGATCGCAGGGACTCCCTATCAGGCGAACCAGATCTTCGACCCGGCAACCACCCGCGAGGGGCCAGGCGGGCTCATCCGCGACCCGTTTCCCGGCAACATCATCCCATCGGACCGGATCAGTCCAATATCACGGAACATCAACGGCTTTCTCACCGGTCCCACGAGTGCGGGCGAGTTCAACAATTTTCTGTCTACCACCGCGCCCAAACAAAGACTCTATAAGCTGACCATAAGAATGGATCATCGGATTAAAGACAAGCACAGCATCTACGGCATGTACAATTATTCTCCCGCGCCCAGGTTAACTGTCGGTGACATCCCCTTCCCGCACGGCCAGAACGCAAGGGGGAGCTTCCACAATTTGAACATCCGGGGCGCCTGGGACTTCGTGATCTCGCCGACGGTGACCAATCATTTGGCGGGCGGCTTCAATCAGAACCCTGAGGGGTTCTTCATGCTAGGCGATGGAGACGGATGGGCGGACACCCTGGGCTTCGGCATGCGGGGCCCGCAGGGGCAGGCCCCCTTCACCGGCCTCCATGACGGCGCGTTTCCCGACATCAACTTTGAGGCTGGAAGCTATGCTCGAATCAGCGGCTCCGGGGGCTCGATCGATACGAACACGAGTTTCTTTCAAAACGTCTACGTTTTTTCGGACACTCTGACTGTGCTTCGTGGCAAGCACAACATCAAGATCGGTATGGACTTCCGCACCATCCACGTGGACCAGTTTTCGGCTCCCAGCAACGGGCGCTTTAATTTTAGGCGGACCCAGACTGGACTGCCTGGCACGGGCGGAACGGGCCTTGATTTTGCGAGCTATTTGTTAGGCGATGTAGACTCGGCGGGGCTGCTGGACCCGGCGTTTCAACCCGACGGACTATCGAGGTCTCGGGTCAATATGTTGGGAATATATTTCCAGGATGACATCAAGCTCACCCCGACCCTCACTCTGAATATGGGTGTGCGGTGGGATGTCTTCACTCCCATGCGCGATGTGAATGACAACTGGTCGGTCCTGGATCTCAACCTGCCCAATCCCGACGCTGGGGGACGACCTGGTGCGCTAATCTTTGCTGGTCAAGGCCCGGGACGCACCGGAGCGAGCCGTTTGCTCGGCGCGGATAAGGTGGATATGACCAACTTTGCTCCGCGCATCGGTATAGCCTGGAGGTTTGCGCCTTCGTCGGTGCTTCGTGTCGGATACGGCGTCCACTACTACGGGACGATGATCCACATGGCCGGGAACCTGCGGCGCTCGGCGATCGGCTTTGAGGCCCTTCCCAGTTTAATATCGCCCGATAACGGCATCTCGCCTGCCTACAACTGGAGCAATCCCGATACTCTGGGATTTCCATTCTATCAGCGGCCTCCGCTTCTTGAGCCGGGCTTCGCCAATGGCGGCCGCGCCTGGGAGTTCCACGATACTGACAAAATACCTTACAGGCAGGAATGGAGCTTCAATATTCAGCATCAGTTGCCCGGCAATTGGCTCATTGACGTCGCCTATGTGGCCAACAAGGGAACGCGGCTGACGAGCGGTATCTTTAATCAAAACCAGCTCAATCCGAGCTTCCTCTCGCTGGGGCCCGCAGGTCTGCTCACCAGAAACATTAACGACCCTGCGGTTGCGGCGGCTGGCTTCTCGCCTCCCTACGCAGGATTCGATGGCACCCTGGCCCAGGCCTTGCGGCCCTACCCGCAATTCAACCTGGTCGGGACCGTTGGGGACATCGGCGGGGACTCGATTGACGCGGTTGGCATTGGAAACTCAACTTTCCACTCATTCCAAGCGAAGCTCGAGAGACGGCTCACGGGGGGCCTATACCTGCTGAGTTCCTTCCGCTGGTCCAAGA
>JAKZXP010000137.1:0-14932 GCA_047514915.1 Terriglobia bacterium | reverse complement strand
GCCGAGGGCGCGGCCATGATCCGCACCAAGGGGGAAGCCGGCTCGGGCAACGTGGTGGAAGCGGTTCGGCACATGCGAGCTATCGTGGGAGAGATGCGCCGGTTGACGGTGCTAGGCGAGGAGGAGCTGGTGGCGAAATCCAAAGAACTGGGGGCGCCCCTGGATCTGGTGCGCTGGGTGGCCCAGAACGGCCGCTTGCCGGTGCCCAATTTCTCTGCCGGCGGCATCGCGACTCCCGCCGACGCGGCGCTGGTGATGCAGTTGGGGGCCGAGGCGGTTTTCGTCGGCTCGGGCATCTTTAAGTCTGCGGACCCGGAGGTGCGCGCCCGCGCCATCGTTACGGCAACGACTCATTTCAACGAGCCGAAGGTGTTGCTGGAGTGCTCGGAAATGCTGGGGGAGGCCATGCGCGGGCTTGACATCGCGGCCCTGGAGGAGAAGGAGCTGCTGCAAACGCGCGGCTGGTAAAGATGGGGGAAGCCGAAACTCGGGAACCGAGCAAGAACGGCGCGCGCCTCGGCGTGCTTGCGGTGCAGGGTGATTTCGAGGCTCATGCCCGCGCCCTGCGCCACGTCGGGGCCGAGCCGGTACTGGTGAAGCATGCGCGGCAGGTAGCCCAGGTGGATGGACTCATTCTGCCTGGCGGCGAGAGCACCACGCTGCTGAAGTTCCTCAGCGAAGCCGGCTTGCTGGAAGCCATCCGCGAGATGGCGGCCAAGGGTCGGCCGCTTTTCGGCACCTGCGCCGGCGCCATCCTGATGGCCAGCGAGGTCAGCAATCCCCCACAACGCAGTCTGGCACTGATGGACATTTCAATTCGCCGCAATGGTTATGGCCGCCAGTTGTCCAGTTTCATCACCCGAGAAAGTTCCGCTGGCGGCTGGTCCGATTCTTCATTGGAGATGGTATTTATCCGCGCGCCCATCATTGAACGGGTTGGGCCGGGAGTTCAGGTGCTGGCTGAATGCCGCGGTTCGGCGGTGCTTGTGCGCCAACAGCACCTGTTGGCCGCTACGTTCCACCCGGAATTGACCCCCGACCCTCGCCTCCATCAATATTTCCTCACCATGGTAGAGGGGTGCTGAAGCGAGCCGGCGCGGCCGCGGGAATCACCTCAATTAAACCCCTATTTTTAAACGGAATTTCCTAGTTTAAGGTCTTGATATTATCGTATCTGTAGCTTAACCTTCAAATACTCCATCCCTCGATCACCCTTGATTCGGTTGCAGTTCCCGCAAAGCAGTTGCATGTTGTCGATGTGATCTGTTCCTCCCTTTTGTCTGGCGATGATGTGATCTACTTCAAGGTGGCGGGCTTCAAAGTGGCTGTTGCAACCAGCGCAATTCCCGTCCTGAAGTCCGTATAACTTCTGACGGTTTGCTGTTGAGTTGTACCTGGGGATGTCTCCCAAGTCTGTGCGCCTTGGGATGTCGGTTCGATGGATGATCGAACGCCACAGACCTTGGTGTCCCTCTATCCGTTGTACAACCAGTTCGGCTGCTTTGGGTGAAATGTCAATCCCTACCCAGGATCGCTGCAGTTCCTCTGCCTCAACCAAGGTCGTGGCACACCCACAGAAGGGGTCCAGCACTACGCCTCCCTCGTTTGAGCTGGCCTTGACGATGCGCTCCAATAGGGCAAGAGGTTTCTGGGTAGGGTAGCCTACGCGCTCTCTAGCCGAAGCATTGATATGTGATATCTGCCAGACATCGCCAAGGCGTCGCCCCTCCGATAAATAGATCTTGTACGGATCTTCACCACGCCGCTTTTGCCAACGGAACCACCTACCATCTTCATCTTGCTTGTAATGTGAGTCGCGCTTTCCAGACTTCTGTCCATAAGTCTCATAAATCACATTGAAAATTGGATCGATTTTCCCATACAGAAGAATCACATCGTGCTCGCGCTGAAATCTGTTGCTCCGGGCGGTATATCGTCGATAGCTCCATATGATCTCGTTTTGGAAATTGCCGTGTCCAAGGATGGCATCCATGACTAGCTTCAGGTAGTGGCTCATGGTCGGATCACAATGAAGATAGATTGATCCGGTAGGCTTTAGGACGCGGTGCATTTCAAGAATGCGAGCGGCCATGTAAACCAGATAGGATTTATCGCTGTCTGTGATGGCAGCCAGCAACACACGGTA
This sequence comes from Terriglobia bacterium, assembly GCA_047514915.1. Lineage (GTDB taxonomy): Bacteria > Acidobacteriota > Terriglobia > JAJPHL01 > JAPKYU01 > CBDBKE01. The sequence goes on along the minus strand of JAKZXP010000137.1, from coordinate 12,786 downwards.
AAGAGCTGGGTGCTTTCCCTCGATCAGGTTGATCCACTCCACGTCTACATCAGAGAGAGTCCAAGTGTCCTTGAACGCAGCTCCCGCCGCCATGGAGCCTATGGGGGCGGCATAGTTGGTTTTGGAGTTGAATGGCGGGTCCAAGTAGATCAGATCAACGGAATCGGAGTTCATGCCCCGCATGATCGGCAAGTTGTCCCCGGTCCAGATGGTCTGATTTTTCCAGTTGGCTGGCATGGTCAGCCTTCATCATCCATGAAGGGGAACGTCTGATTGTCGTACTTGGCAGGGAATGCTCGAACCAGATTCCGCTTGAACGCCCCCCAATTCGCAGAGGCCCGCATCAATGCTGTAACGGCTGCAATGTGCTCTCTCAGCCTCGGGTGTCCGTTATCCTCGGAGAACCATTGATGGTGCTTGACCAAGCGTTCTCCCGTTTGGGGGTTAATCGGATTGAGGCGTTGCACCTCCCTGAGAACCCCTGGGGCGATCCGCGAATAGACAAACTCATTGGTGTAATCGGCAATCACGTGGGGGCGCTTGACGGCATACCAGCCAGGCCATCTCTTAAGGCGGCAGAGTTCCTCATAAAACGAGTAGGGAAAGGTCTTGGTCCAGGGATGCAGTTTCGTGGCTATGAACTTCTCCAGGATGGTCGCCAGGGCTAGTTCCTCACGGATGCGCTGGTAGCCTGTCGCCTCATCGACCAGGGCAATGATGCCAATCGTGGCAAATCCTCGGATCAAGGTCGTTGCCCGATCGACAATGGGCCGCTGTCTTTCTGTCGTCATGCCGGACTTTTCCGCTTCCATGATTGCGTCACAGAGATCGACCAGCAATGTTGCGGTATAACCGAACGCGGTCGGTCCATTGCCTATTCTGAACGGCAAGGGAGATGTGAGCGCCACCAACAAGTCATTGGGAATATAGGGTTTAAGCCAGTTTTGGCTGGCAAATCGGGGCGTTTGGGCGCCAAGGTCGGATGGGTTGCGAGGGCCTCCCCGTGTCGCATTCACACTACTGAAAAACCCGCGCTGACTCAATACTCGGGTTTCATCCTCAAGCACGTACGCCTGAATCTCAATGTCCCCGATTCTCAGTGGTCGGTCTGGAGTCCCTGCAATCACCTTCAGCGGTTGATCAGTCTTCATACGTTCACCCCCAGTGCTCGGTCAATAGTCTGATGAAATGCCACGTCTGAATCGGTCTTGCGCAGGTTGTAGCGGTAGCAGAACTCATCGACATACCGCTGGAGGTGCTTGGGGCTCACGCTGTGGAACTGGCCGAACATGCCGCGTTTCAGGAGCGCCCAGAAACCCTCGATCGTGTTGGTGTGGATGTCGCCATCGACGTACCACTTGGCGTGGCTGATGACCACGTGCGGGAGGATACGGCCCATACCCCGATAGGCGGTGTACTCGTCCGTGATCAAGGCAGCGTTGTTTGTGTCGATCCGATCCCTCACGAATGCTCGGAGGTTCTTTCCCTTGAGCTGGCCCTTTCGGGAAACCTTGGCCGTCACGCGGCCCCCGCGCTCCACGGCACCCACCACTGGAGTTTTCTTCGTGCCACGGCCCCGCTTGGGAGGCTCGCCACCGCTCCCGCGACGCGGCTGTCCACCGATATAAACCTCATCCATTTCGACAAGGCCCATGAGCAAGTTGCGGTGCTCAGCTTGGGTCATGGCCTTGCGGATCTGCATGGCTATCCTCCAAGCCGTGTTCTTGTTGACGTGGAGGTCACGGGAGAGTTGCAGGGCGGACAGCGATTTGCGGGCGTTCAGCATCAAGCCGATTGCTAGAAACCACTTTTGAAGTGGCAGGTGGGTGTGGTGAAAGATGGTTCCAACTGTCACCGAAAAGGATGTCTTGCAGGTATAGCAGCGGTGGCGGTGCTGCAAGGGTGCGCAGTTGTCAGAGGTACAGTAGGGACACCTGGGGGCGCCGCTCCAACGGGACTGCCCTAGGTGTTCAATGCAGGATTTCTGAGTAGGGAAGCGCTCGAAAACGGTTACAATGTCCATAACTTCACGGCCTCCGGTTGTGGGTTTCTCTCAATGACAAGAGGATTATCCCGCAACCTAGCCGTGTAGTCAAGACCTTAAACTAGGAAATTCCGTTTTTAAAAGCGCAGTACTCACACTGGGCGATTGGCACTTTTATGACCGGACGCTTCGAGGAAGCCGACCGCATCTAGCAGCAGTTCCTCGTCCTGCAGCCCAATGACCCCGACTACCTGGCCTCCCGCGCCGCGCTCCGCAAGGTCCTGAATCGTCCCCCGTAGACGGCCCGTGCAATCCTTACGTAGTATAGTGGCCGTAAAAAAATGAGCTTCTCCACCTGCATGGACCTTCGGGGCCTGACGCTAGGCCGCGGCGCGGTGGCTTTGGTTCTGCTGGCCGGTCTGGTCTATGCACCCTCGCTGGGCGGCGCCTTTATCTGGGACGACGAATGGCTCTACTTCGACAACCCGCGACTGTTCAAGGAAACCGTGACGTCGGTGTTCAGCCACGACTCCCATCTATTGGATCCGGAAAAGGCGCAGTACGTGGTTTACCGTCCGTTCCAGTTCCTGGCTCATTCTTGGCTAGCCCGGCTTACCGACCGGCAACCCTTCGGACTGCACCTGGCTTCCGTCGCCGTGCACGCCGCCGCCGGCCTGCTTCTCTTCTTGCTGGTCCTGGAATTCGCCGAACTCCGAGTGGCCTGGTTCACGGCCGCCCTCTTCCTGGTCCATCCCCTGCACGTGGAAGCGGTGGCCTGGATGGCCGCCTTCTCCGAGGTGCTGGCCGGCGCCTTGATGTTGCTGAGCCTTTACGCCCTGCTGCGGGCGCGGACCGGCCCAAGATGGCTGCTGGCCGTCAGCTACCTGGCCGCCGCCATCGCTTTCTTGACGAAAGAAACAGCCCTGGCGCTGCCGCTGATGGCGGCGCTGTTTGTCGGCTGGCGGGCCTGGGCATTCTTTGCCATTGCCTGCGCCACGCTCCTGCTGCGTTTCTCGGCGCTCGGTCTTGCCGTCGGTCAGCTACACCAGCGCTCCGTGTTCGGGCACATCGACATCATCGGAGCAACTGCCTTGCAGTACGCGAAGAAGCTGATTTGGCCGTGGCCGCTGGCTCTCGAGTACCACTTGGCGCATCCGCCCACCGCCTGGGTGGTCTTCGCACTCGCCTGTGCGCTGGCAGGCTGGGCCGCCACTCGGCACAAGGAAGTGCGGCGTGCGCTGTTGCTGCTCTTCCTAGCCTTGACCCCTGCGCTGGCGTCCAGCATCGTCCTGCCGCCTCTGCGGCAGGCGCAGGATCGCTACGCGTATGTCGCGGTCCTGGGCCTCGCCTTACTGATCGGGTACGCGACCCGCCACCGAGCGGGGGCCGCGGCTGCGCTGGCGTTGCTGCTGATATGGAGCGCGCTTTCGGTGGGTGCCGTGCTGAATTGGCGCCATGCGGAGACGCTGTGGACTCACACCCTGCGCGTAACCCCCAGTTCCAAGACCGCCGTGCTGAGCCTGGGCCGCTTGTATTTCATAACCGGACGCTACGAGGAAGCTGACCGCATGTATCAGCAGGGCCTGGTCCTGCGGCCGAATGACCCCGACTACCTGAACTTTCGTGCTGCAGTTCGAAAGATTCTGCGCCCCGAGCAGCTCGCTGAACCCAACCGTTCGTCCAGTCGCACACCAGGATCAGGCCGCCATCAGTAGTTACCCGTGATCCTTAGAAAATCGACGCGAAAGAACTTATTGAACGAGAGTTGAAAATGGTGATTTTGGCTCTGATCCGCTAGGTCTGAAATTTGGAAACGGATATGCGGGGTTAAAGCTTCTGTAAAACAAACCGGTTGACAAATCAAGAGATTGGAATTGAAATTGCCTGTCCCCCTTACCAAGGAAGCGAGGGAAAAGCCAAGATGAGCAAACAGAGGGGTTTCTCGCTGATCGAGTTGCTGATCGTGGTAGCGATCATTTTGATTATTGCCGCAATTGCGATCCCCAACTTGTTGCGATCCCGGATGGCCGCCAACGAAGCGTCTGCCGTCAGCTCCATGCGGTCGGTGAACACCGCCGAGCTAACATACAACGCCACCTATAACTCGGGCTATACGAACAACTTAACCAGGCTGGGCCCGCCGGCGGCTGGCTCGCAAGCCGACGCCAATCGCGCCGATATAGTGGACCAGATTCTGGCGGGTATGGGTACGGGCGGTACGCCTACCAGCTTCACCAAAAGTGGCTACAATTTCACGTACGCTCCCACCGGCACCAACATGACCTTCGGGTTCATTGCCGCCTACGAGATCGCGGCCGACCCGCAGGTGCGTGGCTCCAGTGGCCAGCGTTCCTTCTTTACCAACGAACCCCTGGTCATTCGTTTTAACCCCACGGCCACGGCGACAGCTACCGACACGGTTATCTAGACTGCAGCGCTGCTTTAAAGCGTCGTTTTGCCACGGTTGGGGCAGCGCCAAGAAGTGTCCACTCCAGGTGACACTTTTTGTCACTTTGCTGAGTTGCTCGCGTTTGCACAAGCGATGGTAGAAACCAACCTGTTGCCTGGTTTGAGTTTATTCCTGCCCCGTGGGTCGTGGAGGAAGCTTGCTGTTTGGAACAGTGATTGCTACTCTTAGCGGCGCGGGGTTTATCCTGCAACCATAACACACCAATGCAGCCTCCCCTTGAAGGGAGGCGGAAGGGCAAGAACAGATATGAAGAAGCAGAAGGGCTTTTCACTGATTGAGTTGTTGATCGTGGTGGCGATCATTTTGATCATCGCGGCTATCGCCATCCCCAACCTGCTGAGGTCCCGGATTGCCGCCAACGAGGCGTCTGTAACCAGTTCCTTGCGTACGTTGAACACCGCGGAGATCACCTACGCCTCTACATATAACTCGGGCTTCACGGATGGATTGAACCGCCTTGGCCCACCGGTGGGCGCCAGCCAGGCCGATGCAAACCGCGCCGATTTGGTGGACCCTGTACTTGGCGGGCTTGAGGGCACGGGTACGGACACCTCGTTTACCAAGGGCGGGTACATCCTCACCTTTGCTCCGACCGGCACGAACACCACTTTCGGGTTTATCGCTCAGTACCAAACCAATGCGGATCCGGTCGCACGTGGCTCCAGCGGCCAGCGTTCCTTCATTAGCAGCGAGGCCAACATAATCCGTTTCAATCCTACGGCCGTCGCCACGCTCACCGACACGCCGATCTAGTCGGCCCGGTGCTTTTGTCCTGTTGCGGAAGGGAGAACCTCCCGGGGTTCTCCCTTCACGCGTAGCGCGGGTCAAGCCAGGCTATGGCCCACCAGCGGCGATTGCTGCTCGCCCTAGCTACCCTCGCCGTCCTATATGCCGCTCTGAGCGGCCTGCGCACAGTGGGCGACTCGGACCTGGGCTGGCAACTGGCTACCGGTCGTTACGTCCTCCTGCATAAACAAATTCCTTCCCACGACGTCCTTTCCTACACAGCCCGCGGTCGGGAGTGGATCTATCCGCCCTTTTCGGGGGTTCTCTTCTATGGGGCGCACTGGCTTGGAGGCTACGCGGCAATCTCCTGGCTGACCGCGGCGGCGTGCGCGGGGACGGTGGCGATGCTGCTAGCTGCAGGTGGCCCCACCTCCGCAGCCCTGGTGCGCGCCTCCCTCGCGGTGCTGGCCGTTCCCGTGGTGGCCTTTCGCACAGCTCCGCGGGCTGATTTGTTCAGCACCCTGCTGTTTGCTCCGCTCCTGGTTATCTTGTGGCGCCATCACCGCGACCGGCCTTCTCCCCTGTGGTTGCTGCCGCCGCTGCTGTGCCTGTGGGCCAACCTACACCTGGGATTTGTCGCGGGAGTGGTGTTGTTGGCCGCCTATGTCGGCCTGGAGCTTCTGGAGCTGCCATTCCGAAAGAAACGCGGCGCGGCCTCGGCTCGCCTGCGGCGCGCCGCCCCCTGGCTGGCCGCGGCGGTGCTGGCCACCATGGTGAATCCCTGGGGGCCTCGTCTCTATACGGCGTTGGTCCGGCAGAGCCGCCTGCTGGGGTCACTGGAAGGGCACGTCGGCGACTGGCTGGTGGTCCGAGTCTCCCGGGCCAGCTTGTCGGAACTGCTGGCCTGGCGGAACCCTGACAGCGCGTTCTGGTGGCTGCTGGTGGCGGGCGTGCTGGCTGCCGGCGTGGCCCTGTGGCGTAGGTCACCGGGAGCGGTGCTCCTGTTGGCCGTCGCACTGTTCGGCTCCATGCGCTACCTGCGCTTGCAGGCGCTATTTGCCATAGTGGTGGTCGTGGTCGGCGGGGAGCTGCTGGCTTCCTGGCCCTGGAAACCTCACTGGCTGGTGCGCCGACAGTGGCCGGCCGCGGCCGGCGTTCTACTGGCGTTGGTGGCTCTGGGAGGCTTGGTTGGCGTGCGGGCCGCCGATCTGGTTTCCAACCGCCATTACCTCAGCGTGGTGGGTAACGTGGGTTTCGGCCCCGGCGTTTCCTGGTGGTACCCGGAGCGCGCTACCGCTTTTCTGCTGCGAGAGCGCCTGCCGGGCCGTATCCTGAACGACTTCAACCTGGGCGGCTATTTAACCTGGCGGCTGGGGCCGGACTACCCGGTGTCGCTGGACGGCCGCGCCGTGCCCTTTGGCGCGGAGCTGTTTTTCCAGCACAAGGCACTGTTATTGCAGCCACCCGATTCCCTTCAATGGCAGCAGCAGGCCGAGCGCTGGGGCGTCAACACTGTGATCCTGGCTGTGGCGCGCTATGCTGGGCTGGGCAATATCGCGTTGCGGCGATTTTGCGAGAGTCAGACCTGGCGGCCAGTTTACTTGGATGAGGTGGCTGCGCTGTTCGTGCGCAACCGGCCTGAGAACGCGTTCTGGCTGGACCGTTTCCAGATTGACTGCGCTAGCACGCAGTTTACGCCGCCCAAGCCGACCTCCAGGTTCGGCTCCCGAAACGATGCCGAATTGTATAACTTCTACGCCAATGCTGGCTGGGTGCTGTTTGCCCTGGGGCGTAACCAGGAAGCCTTCGATGCCTTGGAGCGAGCCCATCGGATTTTCGCGGACGACCCGCAGCTGCATTTGATGAAAGGCTCCGTTCTGCAGGCCAGCCACCGGATTCGCGAAGCGGAGCAGGAATACCGGGCGGCCCTGCGGCTCCGAGAAAGCGATCAAGGCTGGTACGCCGTCGGCCAGGCACAGGCGCTGCAGGGGCACTATCAAGAAGCGGAGGAAGCGATCCGCCGCGCCGCCCGTCATTCCGTATCCGCACATGAGATGTACCGTGTTCTGGGCGAGGTGTACCTGTCCATGAAGCAGCCGCGACAAGCGCTTCGTGCTTGGGAGGAGGCGGAGAAACGCAGCCCTTACCACGGCCCGGCGGCGCCCCTGGGGCAGGCGTTTCGCGTGCAAGTAGCGGTCGGTCGGGCCCGCGCCTGGCGGAGCCTGGGAGACCTGGGCCGCGCTGTCTCTTTCCAGGAACAGGCGGTACAATCGGTGCCGGAGGACCCGGCGGGCTGGCTGGCCCTTGCTGAGTTGTATCAGGCCCAGGGCCGCCCGCAGAGCGCGCGACAGTCGCGACAGGCGCGCCAGCGAGCCCGGGAGCTGCAAACGGATCGGCTTCTGGCCCAATGAAGTTCTTGTCAGAATAGGAAGCGTGCAATGGCAGGGCCGGCAATCGAAATCGAGCAACTGACCAAGGACTACCTGATCGGCTTCTGGCGGAAACGACCGCGCCGGGCGCTGGACGGGTTGACGCTGAGGGTCCAGAAGGGCGAGGTGTTCGGTTTTCTCGGTCCCAACGGTGCCGGCAAGACTACAACATTGAAACTGCTGACAGGACTGATCTTCCCCACCTCAGGGAAGGCGAGCATTCTGGGGCACTCCATTGAAGACGTGAGCATGCACCGCAACATCGGCTACCTGCCCGAGCAGCCGTATTTCTACGATTACCTGACGGCCCGGGAATTGCTCGACTACTTCGCGCGCTTCTTTGGCTACGGGGTGAAGGAGCGCCGGCGGCGCGTTGAGCAGTTCCTGGAATTGGTGGGGCTGACATCGGCCGGCAACCTGCAACTGCGCCTTTTTTCCAAGGGAATGCTGCAACGGGTGGGACTGGCCCAGGCGATCCTGCACGACCCGCAGGTGCTGTTTCTGGACGGGCCGATGTCGAGTTTGGATCCGCTGGGCCGCCGCGAAGTTCGCGACATCATCCTCGAATTGAAGCGCCGGGGGCACACCGTCTTCTTTTCCACCCATATCCTGTCTGATGCGGAAATGCTGTGCGACCGCGTGGCCGTGCTGGTGAACGGGCGCTTGCAAGGGGTGGGCTCGCCCGAGGAAATCGTCTCCATCCAGGTGCACGGCCTGGAGATTCTGTTCGAGTTGCCGGCCGAAGCCTCGCTGCCGCCGACTTTGGCTTCTCGGGCCACCCGGACCGGGGCCCGTTACCGCATCGAGGTGCCCGAGGAGGAGTTTTACCCGACGCTGGAGCGGCTGGGCGCCTGCAGGGCTCGCATCCTCTCGGTGACCCAACTGAAGCCGACACTGGAAGATTTCTTCCTGCGCCTGATCGGGCGGGCACAGGCGGCGGCGCACGCCGTCGAAGTGGAGCGCTGAGCATGTTGAGCTGGGTGGTTGCTGTCAATACCTTTCGCGAAGCGGTGCGCGACCGTGTCCTCTACAACCTGATCTTCTTCGCGCTGCTGATGATTGCCGCCGCCGTGCTGGTGGGCCAGATCTCGATCGACATCGAGCGCCTCGTGATCGTCAACCTCGGACTGACGTCCATCTCAGTGTTCGGCTTGTTGATGGCGGTGTTCATCGGGGTTGGGTTGGTCTACAAAGAGATCGACAAGTTCACTCTGTACGCGTTGCTCTCCAAGCCCATCCGCCGCTGGGAATTCCTGGTGGGCAAGTACGCCGGTCTGCTGCTAACCCTGACCGTCAATACGGCGCTCATGACTTTGGGACTGGCAGCAGCGCTGTTTTACGTCACACGCGCGTTCCCCCGCAGCGACCTCTCCGTGCTGGTCGCCATCTACTTTATATTGCTCAAGCTGGCGCTGGTAACGGCGCTGGCCCTGTTGTTTTCTTGCTTTTCGACCCCGCTGCTGTCCACCTTGTTCACCCTCGGTTTGTACCTCACCGGGCTGTTTGCCCAGGACATCCGGACCTTCGGCGCCATGTCCGAGAATCCCCTGTTGGAGAGGCTCACGGTAGTGCTGTACTACCTGCTGCCAAATTTCAGCAATTTCAATGCAATTGCCGCCGCCGCCTACGGACGGCCCATCCCGCTGTCGCTGGTCCTGCTGAATACGGGCTACGCCGCCCTGTACATCAGCGTGATGCTGCTGGTCGCCTCGGCGATCTTCTCCAGCCGCGACCTGAAGTGAAATGAGTAGTCGCGGGCGCACAGGACAAATCTGGATCGCCGTGCTGGCCCTGCCGGTTCTGCTGGGGGCGGTGTATCCGCTTCAGGTGCGCATTGAGGAGCACACACAGACCGTGCAGCAGCAGAAGGAGGTGTTGCTTCTGCGTTCGCGCGGACTGCTGAAGAAGTTGAGTTTTGGCTACGACTCGCTGCTGTCGAACATCTATTGGACGCGCGCCGTGCAGTACTACGGTGGCAAGCGCCGCGACCGGGATCCTAACTTCGAGTTGCTGGGGCCCCTGCTCGACTTGACCACCACGTTGGACCCACACCTACTGGTTGCTTACAAGTTCGGCGCCATCTTCCTGGCGGAGCCGGCTCCCCGAGGTGCCGGGCGTCCTGACCTGGCAGTGGCCTTGATCCGCCGGGGCATCGTAGCCAACCCCGAGCAATGGCGCCTGTGGCACGACCTTGGCTTTATCTATTACTGGGACATGAAGGACTACGAGAAAGCCTCCCAAGCCTACCGCCAGGGAAGCAAGCATCCTAAGGCCCGCGACTGGATGAGAGTGATGGCAGCCAAGATCGCCCAGGAAGGAGGCTCGCGGGAAACCTCGCGCTTCCTCTGGCAGGAAATCTACGAGTCCACGAAGGACCCCAACATCCGCAAGAATGCCCTGGACCACCTGACTGGCTTGAAGGCGGAAGAGGATGTCGAACAACTGGAGAAGCTGGCGGCGGACTTCAACAGTCGCTTTCGCCGGCTTCCGAGTTCAGTGGCCGAAATGGTTGGGGCCGGAATGCTGCGGGGCCTGCCGATGGACCCGTCCGGCTACCCCTACATTCTGCGCCCGGACGGCAAGGTACACCTGCATCCTTCCAGCCCGGTAGTATCCGAGGTTCTCAGGCCGTTCCGGCCGAATTTACCCCCAAACACCGGATTCTAAGACGCGCCCCTCAGGCGCGCTCCTGGCCACTTCAGATTCTGTCTCCGTTCTGCTGGTGTTACCTGCCGCCCGGGGGTCGCGAAACCCGCTGCCGGTTAATGAGATAATCAGTCTGAACGGTTGCCGAGGATGGACCGTCCTAAACAAAGAGAGATGGTCACAGCGGGAGAGACGCTGGCGGGGAGGGTGCCCTCAGGCGCTGTCGCCGAAGCTCGCCCGGCCACCGCCGTTTCTGTGACCGACTCCCCGGAGTGGTTTTCCGAGCTGGTTCGCTACCACCTGCGTCGCGTTTTTGCCTTGCTGTACCGGATGGTAGGCAACCGCGCCGATGCTCAGGATCTGGCCCAGGACGCGTTTCTTAAGGCTTTCCAGCGCCGGCACCAGTTGCGTGACCCGGATCGGGCGCTGCCCTGGCTGTTGCGGATCGCGGCCAACACAGCCATTGACTTCCAGCGGGGGCGCGCCGCCGAGCGGCGGACTGAGCCGTGGAGCGAAGAACTTGAGCCCTCGTCACTGGCGCCTTCGCCCGAGCAGCAACTGGTTCGGCAGGAGCGGGGGCAGCGCCTCCACGAGGCCCTCCGGGTGCTGAGTCCCAAAGAGCGGGCCGCGATCGTGCTGCGCGACCTGGAGGACCTCAGCGGGGCTGAGGTAGCCCGCGTCCTGGGGTGTTCCCAGATTACCGTGCGCACCCACATTGCCAGCGCTCGAATCAAGCTGCGCCGCGTCCTCGAAAAAACTCAAGCTCGGGTGGCGCAACCAGCGAAGGAGATTTTGTGATCTGGCATCCTTCTGACTTTGATCTCGCCCTGGTGAATGCAGGCGATCTGCCGGCCTGGAAACGCTACCTGGTAGAGCGTCACCTTCGGCGCTGCGACGCCTGTTCGGAGCAGGCCCAGAGCTACGGGGAAGTTTCCCGCGAGCTACGGCGGCTCGGCCAAGGCATCCCGGAAACGCCCGAGTGGCTGGCGGCCAGAATTGTGGCCGGCCCGACGCACGCGTCGCGCCACACCCTTGGGGTGCCACGCCACGCTTTTGGGATACCACGCCACGCTTTTGGGATACCACGGTCGTTGGCGCCGGCCGCGGCTCTGCTGGCGCTGATTTGCCTGGCGGTGTTGCTCATCGAACAACGGACGCCGCTGCCTCCCCGCCTCAACTACCAGGCATCCGTCAGCGCTGAGGCGATCGTGGGCGAGTTGAGCGGTCCGCAGGGGCGCCAGCGCGTGGTGCTCTATACCGGGATGCGCCGCGGGCCGGTGGAAGTGTCGGCTGGCGCGGGAGTCCTCGGCATTTCCTACGCCGACCCGGACACCGGTGCCCTAACCATTACCCGCGTTTCACTGGAGGGCGCAAGGTGAGCACCCGTTGCCGCCCCTGTTGCCGGTTTCGATTGGCCCGCTTCGCGTGCGCCCTGCTAGTGCTGCTGTTGGCAGCCCCGGCCGCGCTGCTGGCGCAACCAGGCCAGGCCACGCGCTCGCCGTTCCAGCACCCGTCGCTCAGGCCGGCCGACATTGACCCTCGCCGCTTCGTGCGGGTAGTTCTCCCAACGTCTGGGCCGCTGGAATTGGTTCACCTCGACTACGGCTCCAGTCGCATCACTCGCGGCGAGCAGGGCATGCTGATGGACTTGGACCTGCGCCTGACGGTTCGCAACCGCTCGTCTAAACCTATCGAAGGGCTGGCGCTGGCCCTGAGCTACGGTTTCAGCACGCCCGGCACGGGAGGGCTGAACGCCGTATCCGGGATTCGCTTAGCGCCCGGCGAAACCTACACCGTGCCGGCACGGATGCGCGTGGAAATCGAGCTGCCTCCCCGCACCTCGCGGGCGCGTCCTGTGGACCTCCCCACCTCGGTACGCATGCAGCTGGAGTCCGTGCTGTTTACCGATGGGTCCGCTTACGGCCCCGACCGGATGCGAGTGCTCGGTACCATGCGGATTAACCAGGCCGAGTCTGCCCGCGACCGCCGCTACCTGCAGGGCGTGTTTCAGAGGGCGGGATTTCCCCACCTGATTCGGATGCTCGAGAAATGGGCCAGCCCGGCGGCCGGGCCTGGACCCAGTTCGGCACAGGGGACTCCCCGGGTGTTGGCCGGCGCTGCAACTGTGCGCGCCCGCAGGCTGGCCCGGAAGGCCAATTTCCGCGTCGTGCGCTTTGCCGAGGCACCGCTGGAGATTGTGTGGGCGCGGGCCAGCGTCTATGAATCTGGCTTGGTTGACCCCTCACTGGAGGTGCGCAACCGCGCTGGAACCGGGATTGTCGACTTCCAGGTTGGCTGGCTGTTGCAAGGCGCTTCGGGAACAGAGTCTCGTGTGACCACCATTTCCAGTTCTGGTTCTGGCTCCGGCAGAGCGTCGGCAAGTCGCGTCCTCGTCTTGCCGCCGGGTGAGTCCTTCGAGTGGAGTGATTCAGTGGTACTGGAGACTGGCTCGGACGCCTCTGAGCCCCTCCTTTCAGGCCGTGTGTATTTGCGCGCTGTGCAACTTAGCGATGGAAGGATCTGGGTTCCGG
>JAKZXP010000136.1:0-7835 GCA_047514915.1 Terriglobia bacterium | reverse complement strand
CGGCGGGCGAGCTGCATCGTGTGCTGCGCGCCGGCGGCGATCCGCGCGGCGTGGTCTTCTCCGGCGTCGGCAAGACGGAGGCGGAGATGGACGCGGCGCTGGAAGCGGGCATCCATCTGTTTAACGCCGAGTCGGAAGACGAGCTGAAGCGACTCGCGCGACGCGCCCGGCAGTCCAAGCGCCGGGCGCGGGTCGGGCTGCGCGTGAACCCGGACGTGGACGCGGCAACCCATCCCTACATCGCTACCGGGCTGCGCCGGCACAAGTTCGGCGTTGAGTTTGCCCGTGCCGAAGCCATCTACCTGCGGGCCGCAAAACTGGCCGCGCTGGAGGTGACCGGGATCAGCTGCCACATCGGCTCGCAAATTCTGGACGTGGCCCCGTTCCTGGAGGCGCTGGAGAAGCTGCTGGAGCTGGCCGAACGGCTACGCCGTCATGGGCTCGGCATTCGCTATCTGGATCTGGGCGGCGGTCTGGGCGTCCCTTACCGGCTCGGGGAAACCGGTCCGGACGTGGCCGAATTTGCCCGCCGGGTGGTGGAACTGATTCGCTCGGCAGGCCGTGACCGCTATCACATCCTTGTGGCCCCGGGACGCTCCATCGTGGCAGAGGCCGGCGTCTTGCTTACCCGAGTGCTCTACCGAAAACGCAACGGGGAGAAAAATTTCCTTGTCGTGGATGCGGCGATGAACGACCTGCTGCGGCCCGCCCTCTACGGCTCCTATCACGAAATCCGACCAGTCGTGAAAAACACCCGGCGCGAACTGGTGACGGACGTGGTTGGCCCGGTGTGTGAGACCGGAGACTTTTTCGCCCAGGACCGCCACCTCCCGGCTGCCCGTCCCGGAGAGCTGCTGGCGGTGTTCACCACTGGTGCCTACGTCGCCTCGCTGGCTTCCAACTACAACTCGCGGCCTCTTCTTCCGGAAGTGCTGGTGGGTGGCAAGACCTTTCGCGTGGTGCGCGAACGCGAAACCTACGAAGACCTGATCCGCCTGGAACGCCGTTAACGAAGCTAGATGGGGCTAGGGCCCACTACGGGACACCAGCGAGAAGCCGGCGCTCAGGAAAGCTCCATTTGTGTCAAAATGTGACCCCGGCAGTTCGGGCCAGCGCGCGCAGGATGCCGCGCATGGGTTGAAATCCTGCCAGCAAAGTGACCGCAAAGCGCGGATTGGCGCCTTGCTCCAAATATTCGGCGTAGCACCATTCCGTAGCACCATTCCTACGATGAGGACCTCCGTACCAGAAGCGAGCCCAGGAACCTACGCGGGCCTTTTCCTTTTGACGCTTGCTACCTTGCTCTACGAGGTGCTGCTGACACGAATTTTCAGTGTCACGATGTGGTACCACTTCGCCTTTATGGCTGTTTCGCTGGCCCTGTTCGGTCTGACGGTGGGCGGACTCCTGGTTTATTTGCGGCCGAACTACTTTACGCCCGGGCGGGCCCACTTGCATCTGGCGGGAGGCTCGTTGATGTTCGGCATACTCGCCATCGTCAGTTTTTTCATTCACGTCCGCTTGCCGTTCAACACGCCGACGTCCCTTTACCCACTCCTCTCCATAGCGGTTTCCTACGCCGTCATCGCAGTGCCGTTCGTATTCAGCGGCATCAGCGTTAGTGTGGCGCTGACAAAATTTCCGGCGCAGATCAGTAAACTTTACGCCGTCGACCTGGCGGGGGCGGCTGCCGGCTGCATTGTGTTCATCTACACTCTTCGGATTACAGACGGTCCGACGGCGGTCTTCGTAGTCGCGCTTTTGGCCTCGTTCAGCGCTACTTTCTTCGCGAGTCAGCTCGACAGTCGCGGACTGTTCAGGCTGGCCGTTATCTTCAGCATTGTTTTTGCTGCCTTTACGGTTGTCAACACAATCCTGGTGTGGAAGCAGCGTCCCTTGGTGCGCCTGCGACAGGTGAAGGGTTTGGCAGACTTTGCGCCACTGTATGAAAAGTGGAATTCGTTTTCGCGCATCACCGTGACCGGTGATCCCCACGCTTATGAGGAACCGTTCCTCTCGGGACCGAGTCCCGCTTATCCCACTCGCCGTCGGGTGAGACAACTTTACTTAACAATCGACGCGAGCGCTTTAACCACTCTGACCGCGTTTGACGGTAATCTCGACCAGCTGGACTATCTTCGGTATGACGTCACCAATTTTGTGCACTACATCAGGCCGGAGTCCAGAGTGTTTGTTGTGGGCGCGGGGGGCGGAAGAGACATCCTCTCGGCCCTGGTGTTCGGGCAGAAGTCGGTCTTAGCCGTCGAGATCAACGAGGATATTATTGACGCAGTCAATGGTCGGTTCGGGGACTTCACCGGTCATCTCGACCGGATTCCCGGTGTCACGTTCGTCAACGATGAGGCCCGGAGCTACATTGCCAGGCACCAGGAACAGTTTGATATTATTCAAGCTTCCCTGACTGACACCTGGGCGGCAACGGCTGGCGGCGCTTTCGTGCTGACTGAAAATTCGCTTTACACCGTCGAGGCCTGGAAACTTTTCTTAGAACGAACGACCAGCCGTGGAGTTCTCAGCTTCTCCCGCTGGTATCATCGTGATTATCCAGTTGAGCTGTATCGACTCACCTCCTTGGCCTCTGCGTCATTGGCGCAAACCGGAGTGGAGGATCCCCGGAAGCACATTGTCATCGTAAGGCATCTCCCCGAGGCCCAGGTGGAGGCCGGAATCGGCACGATGCTGGTGAGCAAGGTGCCGTTTACTCCGGAAGACCTGGAGACCATCGAAGATGTGTCTCGGAAGCTCAGGTTCGAGGTGGTTCTCAGTCCGAGATTCTCTCTCGACACCACCTTTGCAACACTGGCTACAGGAAAAGGACTGGATCAGTTGGCTGCCACTTTCCCTTTCAATATCGCGCCGCCCACGGATGATAGCCCTTTCTTCTTTCAAGTGTCGCGGCTTCGTGATGTTAGCAACTTGAAGCTGCGGCAGCTGAACCCGTCGCGGTATCTGACCGCAGGAACGCTGATCCTGGGAATTTTGCTCATCACCGTGCTGGTGCTGACTTGCCTTGCGATTGTTGTCCCGCTTTGGCTGGCCCGCGGCCAGGCGCCACTCAAGGATGCGATTCCACTGCTTCTGTTCTTCGGCGCTATAGGATTTGGCTACATGTTGGTGGAAATTTCACAAATGCAGAGGCTCATTGTTTACCTGGGACACCCGACCTACAGCCTTTCCGTTGTCCTTTTCACCTTGCTTTTGTCCAGTGGCGTGGGTAGCTTCCTTACGGGGAAGCTCCACAACTCAGATTTGGAAAAATCAGGGCAGCGCCGTCTTCTTTTGCTGCTCTGCACCCTGATGCTTTTTGGGTTGCTCACGCCGCAATTCATTCGCCTGTTCCATGACTCCGTCACGCCGGTGCGGATTCTGGTGGCGAGTGCAATCCTCTGCCCGATTGGACTGCTCATGGGGATGGCCTTCCCTCTCGGAATGAAGGCAGCCTCCAAGGGGTATGCCGAGTTGACACCCTGGCTGTGGGGGATCAACGGAGCTACCTCGGTATGTGCCTCCGTGCTTGCGGTCGCGATCGCTCTGCAGTTTGGCATTTCCAAGGCTTACTGGAGCGGCTTTGCATGGTACTTGGTCGCTTTTCTGGCCTTCGCTTGGATCGTGCGAACAAAGCGCCAAGGATTTCCCTAAGCTGGCATGGTAGGCTTTTCGTAAACGGCATCCCGGCTACCGGCCGAGCCACCGCCGCGCTACAGTAGCCGAGTCCGATCACCGCATGTTTGCCGGCAGGCATCCCCGGCGCTCTCGGGCGTCTGGGTCCTCTGCTCTCTCTCCCCGACGCCTGCCAAGTTAGGGGGCAGTGGCCGCCGCCCGGGCCAGCGCGCGCAGGATGCCGCGGGTGAGGTTGAAGTCCTCGGCCATGGCGTCGTAGAACTCCTGCTGGTCCAGTTGTAGCGCGAGGGTCGGCTGGGCGGCCCTGGCCGAGTCCGGCTGGGACTGGTCGGCCAGCATGGCGAGTGCCCCCACCTCGGAAGGGGGGGCCAGCTTTTCCGTCTCCTGTCCATTCCGCAGCAGGACCACTTCGCCCTCCATCAAGGTAAACATACTTTCGGCGGCGTCGTTCTCCCGGTACAGCAGACTGCCCGCCTCATAGCGAACCTCTTGGGCCAAAGCTGCCAGCCGGGCCAGACTTTCGGTAGGGACCTCATGGAAGAGGGGGACTTTCTGCAGGATATGCACCTTCTCGAGGACAGTCAGCATAGCGATCCTTAAGTGGCCTCAGCTAGTGACAGCAGGAGCCAGCCGGGCGTTGGTCCACTGCCAGGTCTCTTCGAGCAACGCATCGCCGGCGCGGGAGACGTGGGGTAGGTCGGCGGACAGCTCTGCCAAACGAGCTTCGCCGACCGCGTGCAGGGCGCAGGCGCGCATCCAGCGGTCCTCTGAGTGCAGCAGAATGCGCAGAGCCTCGGCCGGTGAGTCTACGCTGACGCCCACGAGCTGGCGGGCAAAGTTGAGCTTCCGCGGCAGAGTGATCTCCGGGTCCAGTACGTAGGCCAGCAGGCGGTAGAGGTCGTTGCGGAGCAGGTTCTCCAGCACCTCCAGGGCGTTCGCTTGGAGTTGGGGGCGTGGGGAGGCCAACCCGACAAAGGCGTTGTGGATGTCGCGTGGCGGATACAGCAGGGCCAGCAGGCGGAAGATGCGCTCCAGTTCCTGATGCATGCGCTCGCACAAAGCTCGGGAGAGCAATGGTTCTCTGCCCGGGGCCCGCGTTGCGGTGCTGGCGCGCGGGTCCACAGCGGCCAGGATCTGGAAGGAGCGATAGTAACCCATCAGCTCGGCCCGCAGCATGTTTTCCAACTGCGCGTTGGGCAACAATAGGGCCGGGTCCGAGCGGCGAAGTTTATTCATCGCTTTCAGCACGTCATACCGCAGCCCAGGCTCACCTTGGATGAGGCTGTTGGACAGCACCGTGACCGATTGCGAGGTGGGGATCCCGGCCAGCACGCCAGGGATTTGCTTGCGGACGGGCAGTGGGACTTCCTCATCGTTGAGGTAGTCCTGCAAGGTACCCACCGCGCGTTCGCCGTACTGGGCCAGAGCAGCGCGGGCGGCGGGGGCTAGGCGGCGCTGCCCCAGCTTCTCAATAACCGGCGGCAGGAACTCGCGGCGCTGGATGTTGCCTGCACTCAACAGGGCCTGCTCGACCACGTCGGGGTTGTCATCGCGCAACAGGTTCAATAGCTCGGAGTGCAGCGAGGAGGGCGGCGGAATTGTCCCCAGCACGCGGGCGGCGTCAGTGCGCGCGCGCGCCGCCTCCGAGCCGGCCCCACTCAACATGTTCCGGAAAATGACCTGAGCGGCATGGAAGTTGTCTGGATCCCCCGTTCGGGCCAAATAGGCCACCACCGAGCCCTGCAGCGAGTAGTCGGGAAGCTCGGTCGTCATGGCCGCCAGGGTTAGGGGGTCGCGGCCGGCGTGCACCACCAAGTAGTGCATTGCCTCGGTGCGCACCTCGGTTGACTCGTCGGCCAGCATCTTCTCCACCCGGGGCAGGATTTCCCGGTCGCCGGCTTCGCCCAGCAGGCGCAGAGCGCGCTGGCGGACAGCCGGCGAGGGATGCTGGAGCAAGTCGCGGAGCATGGGGTGGCGGCCGGGCTGGCCCCCCATCTCAAACAGGCTCAGCCCATACAAGATCTGCTGCTCGTCGCCGCGCTCCAGCGCCAGCGCCAGCACCCCGGTGGTGGTGGCGTCCAGTATGCCGGTAGCGGTGCGTTCCGGGTCCAGCGTGCGGCGCTCGATGGCCCGTCGCAGCACGTTCAGGTATTCGCGGCGGACGCCGTAGGCGATGGCGATCCAGCCCGCAAGGAAGACAAAGTTGACCACGCTGATTTGGCCCACGCTGAATTTCAGCACGCTGGTGAACAGCAACACCACCACGCCGGCCACCCCATCTGCCACCCGCCAGATAAAGGTGTCAATGAACGTTTTGATCTGGCTTTTGATGTTCGGGGCCACCGGCAGGTAGAGCAGTTCGGTGGAGGACTTGTCTAGCGAGTAGCGCAGCAAGCTGTGGCTGCCTTTCAGGATGACCGCAGTCAGCAAAATGGGAGCCAGCAGCAAGGCCAGGCTTCCGCCGAGAAGCGCCACCGGCAGCACGAACAAAGTGACCCGGATGCCGAAGGAGCGCAGCAACCGGCCAGTCAGGATCAGTTGGAGCAAGAGCGAAGCCAGTCCCATCCAGCCGAAGAAGCTACCGAAAAAGGCGGCCAGTCCAGCCTTGTCGGTGCCATAGTAGGCCTTGGCAATAATGGGGAATTGATAGTCCCCGATCATGGTAGTCGCCACGGATCCGACCGCGATCAATGCGGTAATCAGCAGCAAGTAGCGGGAGCCGCGGAGCACCGCCAGACTCTGGAAGAAGTTCTTCGGCGCCGCCTCGCCGGCAGCTGGGGGCAGTTCCACGCCGGCCAGCCGAAGCCGCGCCTGCCGGAATAACAATTTGACCAACAGCGCACAGGCCCCCAAGAAGAAGGCCACCGCCAGCAGCAGCGTTTCCGGATCTACGTAGCTCGTCGCGGCGCGCGTAAAGAAGCCGCCGAAAATCGCCCCGAGGATGGCCCCGGCACCGATAAAGCCGAAGATCCGCCGGGCCTCGCGCGTGGTCAGCACGTAGTTGGCCAGCGTCCATCCCATCGTCGGCCCCATCGCACCTACCGTGTACACCCAAATGTAAATTGGCGGATAAACCCACTTGCCGGAGAAGTGCGTCAGCCACCAGAACAGGACGAACGAGAGGGAGAAGAACAGCAGCATGCTAATGATCAGGCGCTCCAGCCCTATACGGTGCGAAAGCCGGATGTAAACGGAAACGAAGGCGCCGATCAGCAGTGCCTGGCTGACGATTGCGTGGGGCAGGTAATTGGGAAAAGCGTCCAGGTACAGCGCGACGGCCACCGACTTCCCAGTGATGTAGGAGGCGATCACCAGGAACAGGCAGAGGAACAGCAGGAACGCCGGCACGAACTCATGGCGGCGCACGTTCAGCGCTTTTTCCAGGTAGCCGATCATGGCCGTCGGGAGGCGCGAGGCCGGGCCGCGGCGCCGCAAATCCGGAATGGATGCTTTACCACAATAGAAGCCGGTTCGGGGCGTCTGCGCCAATCTAATCTGCTCTCCCTTGGATTGCAAGAGCTTCCCGATGCACCACTTCAACATTGCCGCCTACGAGCTAGCAGGGCTACTCGGCCTAACGCACATGATGCCGGTGACAGTGGCGCGCAAATGGGCTGGCAAGACCGGCGCGCTAAGCTGGTGGGTCACCTTTAAGTGGCACGAGCGGGATCGCTTTCTGAAAAAGCTGCGGCCGCCCGATCCGGAAGCCTGGAACCAACAGATCTACAGGGTGCGGGTGTTCTCCCAGCTCGTCTATGACACCGACCGCAACCTGGGAAACCTGCTGATCACCGAGGAGTGGAAGGTCTGGATGATTGACTTTACGCGCGCCTTCCGCTGGCATCACGAGCTGCGGAGCCTCAAGGGTTTAGTTAAGTGCGACCGGCAGTTGCTCGAGAAGCTGCGCGAGTTGAGCACGGCCGAGGTTCGGGAGAAGACGCGGCCCCACCTGCACGCACCGGAAGTCAAAGCCCTGATGAAGCGGCGCGACAAAATCGTAGCGCGTTTCGAGAAGCTCATTGCTCAGAAGGGCGAGGACCAGGTCCTGTACTGATTCCTCCGCAGGTTCGGCAAAGGCTTCAAGCCACGCAGCGCTGGACGGCGCGCGATGTTGCTTGACAGGCAGAAGTCCCCATGATAGAAGAACTTACAAGCGTCGTCCTCGGGGACGCACGGGCTGGTTCGTCGGCCTC
>JAKZXP010000135.1:0-11174 GCA_047514915.1 Terriglobia bacterium | reverse complement strand
TTGTTCCAGTAGGGGCTTTTACAGGCGCAGACAGGAAACGGCCCTGGTGTTCGACCAAGCCCGGCGGATACCGGGGATTTGTAGGAGATCTGCGCCACCGGGTCGTCAAGGCCCAGAGACGTTGCCCGGATTTGAGGTCCTCCGCACTCACCGTTCTCTCTGCGCCCATAGAAGCCCCCAGTTGCACACTCCACCTGGAACCCATCTCCTTCGCTACGGTCCAAGGGTCATCCCCAGGTCTGGCGATTGAGAATCACCGCTCGAAACCTCTCTGGCCCGGAGGGTTGGCGATTCCCCGCCAGGGTCGCCTTCTCCGGTGGTGCCTGTAACTGCACAATGCCAGAGTCGTGCCCGCGCTCATTCGTTTGACAGCCTTTCATCGTCGATGTAGCAACGGAGTAGTTCGGGTTCGACTTTCGCTTGCACGTCCGACGTCACCTCCACAGCAAGTTCTCTTCCAGGTGCATGGATTTCAGAAATGGTGGTGTAATCATGATTGTCTCCTTCGATCTCCTGCATCCCCAGCTACATCGGGAGCAGGCGGTTGTTTAGTTGTTTTCCGGAGCCCTTCTCGGGACGGCCCAAGTGTCGTCCCTGGCCCCGGCGGTTGAGAATCGGCCCCTGAAACCTCGCTGGCCCGGACAGTTTTGCGATTTCTGGAGACCACTGCCTTCGCGGTCGCAGCCTGTAATTGCTCGTGCTGCGCTGGCGATAGCACCCGACGCGGCTTAGCCTTGACTACCTGGATGGCGACGCGACACTGCTCGGCGTCGGTGGGGTCGAAGAGGGCGATGCCCTCGGTGTCGGCGTCGTGCGTGATCTCGAACCCGGCTGCCTCCAGCTTCTTCCGGGCCGCATTCCACTGCCGCGGGGTAGCACCGAGGAACAGCACCGCGAGACGACCCGGAGCGTACTCGTAAAGCTGGCCGCACCTGCCGGGAATGTACAGGTCGCCGCACTCATCGCGACTTAGCTTGAGGCGGTACAGTTCGGCGAAGCTGCGCAGTGTCTGAAAAGAATTGCTGAGGTCGTTTGCCATCTTAGTCCTCCGACTCCAGCCAACCGTCGCTTGGGTCGGTCAGCGTGCCAGACCGAGTCTCGGCTTCTTGGTAGGCGGCCAGCACTTCCCTCTCGAGCTTGACCTGCAGGTAGACGGGGGGTTCGACGGCTGATCGCAGCGACACACCGTCGTCCCAGGTCGGCCAAGAGACGTACAGCTGGCCGCTTCGGGAACGCCTGACCGCGACACGGATAAGAATGTCGCCCAGCGTGACTTCCGCTAACGCGACTCGCATGCTGTGGCCCGAGGGCTCCAAGCTCACGCTGTTAACACGACGGCGGAGCTGCATCAGGGCACCTCCGTGGGCTCGGCTGCCTGTTGCGGCTGACTGGCGCCCCGATTGGGGACTTGAGTGCCCCCTTCGTTCGCTTCCAACCATTCCTGAACCCAGGCGCGCGGGTAGCGGATCAACCGCCCGACCCGTGTCCAGCGGGGCCCGCGTCCCTCCCGGCGCATCCTGCGCAGTGCAGAAGCGGTGCATCGCCACTCGGTGGCCAGATCGCGCTCGGTGAGGACGCTGAATTCAGTCTGTTTGCCATCGGTCATTGTGTATTTCGTCTCCTACTGCAGGCCGATTCTCCGGCCTGACTTGACCATTCGATCAAGAGAGGTCCTATTCTGTCCCGCTTAGTGGAAGAGAAAATTTCCGAAGGTAACTAAATGCCAAAGAGAGTCCGGTGCCACATCAAGTTGGAACACGGGGAAGGTAAGAGGTAAGTCGGGTAAGGTAAGCCGAGGGGTGAGGGACTATGAGTTCTTTGACCGAATCTTTTTGATATCAGTTGAAATCATCTTCTGCACCCGATTTGGGTGTTGCCGGTAGGCATGTTGCCAATCAGCGATACCTTCATTCTCCCGCCAGTTTTCTGGCATCGCTATTCCGTCGAGGTCCAACTTCTTGCAAATCTCAATATGCTTGGGCCGCTTCTTCTTCCCGCGCACCATATTCCAGATAACGGCACGCCGGGCTGCAACACTTGGCTCGAGTTCTCCACTGATTTGCGAACGTGAATCCGTACCGGCCTCTCTTGGAGTTTCGATGGCCACCGGCCTATCAGTATCAACTTCCTCTGTGCGATCCGCCGCAGGAGCCAAGCCATCACTCGGCGTCGCTAGTCCCAATCTGTCCTTCCAGTAGAAATCCAGCCGATCAAAGTTGACACGATGCTCTTCCAGGAACGATTCCGGCTTCAGTTTGACCCGTGCCGCCAGTCCCAGAATATTGTCCTTTCCAAATCTTTGTTCTCGTTCAATCTGTGGCGAGATCACGTGCCGGTACACTGCTCTGTCGTATTCCGGACCTTCAGCGATCCCTTTAACTTTTCGAACCTTATCGCATAAGTCGTAGAGCTTCTCGCAGAACAAGCCAGCCATTCCAATATGCCACTCCAGAAATGGTTGCAGTGTTGGACACGCATAATCGGGATCAGCCTGTATGTCAAGGCTATCTTCGAAAAGTGGTGACTTTACTAAAGCCTTCCGATCCACAATCCATCGCCTTTTACGAAACTGGTGGAGTTTCTCGTTGGCAAGCGGCTCAAGTTGCTCCCAAATTACGGTCTCCTTGATTTTCGGCTTTGTTCCGGCGACGGAATCAGGGGGTATTGCAGGGCTCGCTGGCTCGTTGCTATCATTTACGGGGGCAGCGTAAGCTAGCGTCTCCGTGCTCAACAGCCATTGGAGCTGCAGTTTATCCAGTTCTACATCGAGCCAACGACGATCAAAAACTCCATACTTGCTCCAGCCGTTGTGTGGCGCGCCTGTCAGTATAATTGTTATTGTTAGTGCGAGTGTCCGCATGATCCGAATTTCAGGTTGAATGGCCTTCTGGAAAATGGTCCACTCGAACTCCGAGGATTTCATCATCTTCACCCGCTCTCGTGCCTGCTCGCAAATCGAATAGATTCCTTCGCAAAGCTCACTGCAGGCACGGATGAAGTCTTCAGCACGGAAGGTCAGCTCATCTGAAAGGCACTGTTCCGAGAAGAGTTCTTCCAGCTTCTCCTTACTGCTGGGAATTCTGGCTTGGACGAGTGGTTCAATCTGCCGCCAGATTTCATCCTCCGTCATTCTCGCCTTTGCTTTCGCCATGTAGCACTTGCACGCCCTGTCTCATTTGGGCTCCCGCTCGGCAGGCCAGGCTGCGCTATGCGCCTAAGGTCCATTTTAGCCTCGATCCAGGCGGCAGCCCACCGGGAAGCGGCAAGAAACGCAGCACACATCCAGGGGGACACGAAGCTTGCCCAGCAAACGGAAGCAGCGTTCCGAACGGCCTGGGCGGGTCCTGGGTCTGTACCCAGTCTTCGCCGCACCGATTCTTCTTGACAATATAACTGAAACAGATTAGGATATTTCTAGAATGACCAAGGCTGAGATGAAGCGGTTCACAAGCTGGATGGGCAAGCGCAGCTACAAGGCAAGGCTGGAGCGGTTCGGAATCGAACGGATACGCGAAATCGCCCGCGAGAACGGGAAGCGGGGCGGAAGGCCGAAGGGCAGCGGCAAGAAGAAAGGCGGTAAGTGATGGCGATCTACAAGCGGAGGAAATGGTACTGGATGGACGTTGTGGTGAATGGCCACAGATACCGTGAACCACTGGGCACGAAAGATTGGCGATTGGCCCAGCAATTGCAAAAGGAGCGGGTAGCACAGCTCCAGAGCAGAGCGCCCGAACCTACAAGGCAAAGTGTCTCCTACTCCGCGATGGATATTGCCACGGTGGTCGCAGCTTACATCGAGGAGCGCCGGGCACAGGTATCGCCACGCATGGCGGGTTATTGGCGGGAGAACTGCCGTCCACTGGCCAAGTTCTTCAAGGAGACCAAGCTGAAGAAGATTACGCCCGCCCACATTGCCGCCTATCAGAACACACGCAAGGATGCTGGACGCGCTCCCAAAACTATCAACGGAGAGGTATCGGTGCTTCGGCAGCTTCTGAAGCGGGCACGTTTGTGGTACCGGTTCCGCGAGGACTACAAACCGGTGCCCAACACCAAACCACCTGTGGGACGAGCACTGCCCGAAGAAGAGCAAGTGAGACTTTTTGAAGCCGCATGTAGCAATCCCAGGTGGATCTATGCCTATACCGCCTCCACCTTAGGATTTTTATGCGGCATGCGAGCCTGTGAAATCAAGGCACTCAAGTGGAAACATGCGCATCTCTCCGACTCACTGCTGGAAATCACGCGCTCAAAGACGCCAGCGGGCTGGCGCACTCCAACACTGAACAACGCGTGTCGGTCTGCCCTGGGCAAACTGTATGCCCAAGCTGCTGCCCTCAATATGGTTGATCCTGAGCATTACGTTTTCCCATGGCATGGCCGTAACGGGAAGATTGATCCTGCGCGTCCGATGACGTCTTGGCGGACGGCCTGGCGGTCGATCCTCAGAGCTGCCGGACTGAAAGGCGTCTGTTTTCACCATGGCCGCCACACGGCTGTCAGTACCCTACAGGAACGGGGCGTGCCCGACTGGGTGATCCAGGCGCAGATCGGCCACGTTTCGCCAGCCATGATGAAGGTTTACTCCCACATCCGGCGTAAGGCGCTTGAGCAGGCTGCGGAGGCCCTAGAGCCGGCGTTCCTCACAGACGGTCAATTAAGTGGCAAAGCGACGGTCCACTAAGTCAGTGAATCGGCGACTCGCAAGGCGGGTTATGACACATTCCATGTCACATTTACAGGGCAGGGAAGGATTAACCGAACGCAACCTGTTGAAAAGGTTGGCTCCTCAGGTAGGACTCGAACCTACAACCCTCCGGTTAACAGCCGGATGCTCTACCATTGAGCTACTGAGGAATGTGGTGGGCGCAAAGACAACCAAAACAATATAGCAAAAGTGCGGCAGGATTGGCAACGCGACCGGCTCAGGAGGAGCGCGCGCCCACCAGTTTGCCCGTGGCGGTAATGCGCTCGGCGTCGTGCAGGTAGCCGCGCAGCACCTCGGGAATCAGAACCGAGCCATCTTCCTGTTGGTAATTTTCCACGATCGCCAGCCAAGTGCGCCCGATCGCTAGGCCGCTGCCATTCAGGGTGTGCACGAATTCGGTCTTGCCCCGCGCCCGGGGGCGGAAGCGCAGATTGGCGCGCCGCGCCTGGTAGGCCTCAAAATTGCTACAGGAAGAAATTTCCCGGTAGACGCCCTGAGCCGGTGTCCAGACCTCGATGTCGTAGGTCTTGGCGGAGGCGAAGCCCAGATCACCGGTACATAGCGCCACCATACGGTAGTGCAACCCCAGTTTTTGCAGAATGGTTTCGGCGTTGCGGGTCAGCCCTTCCAGTTCCTCGTAGGAGCGCTCCGGATGCGTGAACTTCACCAGTTCCACCTTCTGGAACTGGTGCTGGCGGATAATGCCGCGGACGTCTTTCCCGTAGCTGCCCGCCTCGCTGCGGAAGCACGAGGTAAACGCGCAGAGCTTGATCGGGAGCTGCTCGGTCTCCAGCACTTCGTCGCGGAACAAATTCGTCAACTGCACCTCGGCCGTGGGTGTCAGCCAGAAATCGTGTCCTTCCAGCTTAAATAGGTCGTCGGCGAACTTGGGTAACTGCCCGGTTCCGAACAGGCTGGCGGAATTTACCATCGCAGGCGGCAGCACTTCAAGGTAGCCGTGCTCGCGCGTATGCAGGTCGAGCATGAAGTTCTGCAGGGCGCGTTCCAGCTTCGCGCCCAGATCCCAGTAGACCGCGAAGCGCGCTCCGGTGATCTTAGCCGCGCGCTCCAGGTCCAGCACGCCCAGCGCTTCTCCCAGTTCCCAGTGTGGCCGTGGAGGGAAGGAAAACTCGGGCGGCGTGCCCCAGCGGCGTACTTCCACGTTGTCCTCGGGGCTGCGACCGGCGGGCACGGTTTCGTGCGGCACATTCGGCAAGCCTGCCAGTAGCTCGCGTAGTTCGGCGTCCAGCCTTCCCGCCTGCTCGTCCATTTCCTTGATCTGGTCGGAGACCATCTTCATCTCGGCGATCAGCTCGGAGGCCTTCTGCTGCGCGGCAGGATCGTCCTGTTTGCGCTTCAGGCCGGCGATCTCCTCTCCGGCCAGGTTTCGTCGGTGTTTCAGCGCTTCCACTTTTACCAAGCTCCGGCGACGCTCGGCATCCAGGTCCCGAAAGCGCTCCAGTCCTGCGCCGGCGGCGTCACCCCGCTCAGCCAGCTTGCGGGTCACCAAGTCCAGATTGTCCCGCACAAAATTCAAGTCCAGCATTGCCACCACTGTAGCACGACCGGGGCCGGCGGTTTGCCGGCAGGAGCGAGACCTAAGCCGGCGCCACCGGAATGCTCCTTGTATGCGTACGAGCTTCTGCGCTAGCCTCAGGGCGGATGCCTGCGCTACTGGCGCTTTGCTTGCTGCTGACAGTCGTCACGGGTTGCTCCCGGCAGGCGCCGGTCAACGATCGAGCCGATATCGAGAAGGCCATCCAGGACTACGTGAACTCGCGCCCGATTTTGTCGCCCACGGCTATGTCCATGGAAATCCAACAGGTCACATTCCAAGGTGACCAGGCGGAGGCTACGGTGTTGTTTCACGGCAGGGAAGACCTGCAATCGGGCGTTTCCCTGCGCTACGTGCTGAAGCGCGCTGGAAGCCGCACCTGGCTGGTGGAGCGCGACAAGACCAAGGGAGTCGCCTCCGCGCCGCCGGGAGCTGGCGGCGGCGCGCGGGATTGATAGCCGATGCGGGGAAAGCCGATGCCCGGCCGAGCGGCATCGCACCAGCCGAGATGCATCGCAGTGGTTGAGGGCGGGCCGGTCGGCGCCTTTGCCGCAGCCCAGATGGCCGCCATCGGGCGTCGCGTTACCGGCCCGGAGCCTGCTGCGCCGATCCCAAGGAGACCAGCGTGAAGCCGCATAAGCAATCAGAAGAAATTTTCCGCCGTGCCCGGCAATTGATTCCCGGCGGGGTGAATTCGCCGGTGCGCGCGTTCCGCGCCGTGGGCGCGGAGCCGGTCGTGCTGGGGCGCGGCGCAGGCGCCCGGGTCTGGGACGTGGACGGCAATGAGTACCTGGATTATGTCAGCTCCTGGGGACCGCTCATCTTGGGTCACTGCTATCCGGAGGTGGTCGACGCGCTGCGAGAGGCGGTGGGGCGGGGCACCAGTTTCGGCGCCGCCACGGAGGGCGAGTTGGAACTGGCCTCGCTCCTCTGCGAAGCCTTCCCCTCGATGGAGAAAGTGCGCCTGGTGAACTCGGGCACCGAGGCCGCCATGAGCGCCATCCGCGTGGCGCGCGCTTTTACCGAACGGCCACTCGTGGTGAAGTTTGAAGGCTGCTACCACGGGCATGTCGATGCCCTGCTGGTAAAGGCGGGCTCGGGCGTGGCCACCTTCGGCTTACCCGACACCGCCGGCGTGCCACCGGAAGTGACGCGCCAGACCCTCGCTTTGCCCTTTAACGACTTCGCGGCGCTGGAGGCAGCCTTTGACCGCTCTGGCAGCCAAATCGCCTGTGTCATCGTCGAGCCGATCGTGGGCAACATGGGCTGTGTGCCACCCGAGCCTGGCTACCTGGAATTGCTGCGGCGACGGAGTGAGCAGGCCGGAGCGCTGTTGATTTTCGACGAGGTGATGACCGGCTTCCGACTGACGTTTGGCGGTGTGCAGCGGCTGGCAGGAATCATTCCCGACCTGACCATCCTGGGCAAGATCATCGGTGGCGGCGTGCCGGTGGGGGCTTATGGCGGGCGGGCCGAGATCATGGCGCAGATAGCTCCGGAAGGTCCCGTCTATCAGGCCGGCACGCTTTCGGGCAACCCACTGGCGGTGGCTGCGGGCATCACGACCTTGCGGGTGCTGCGCCGCGACCCCGATCTCTATGCCGCACTCGACCGGCGGGCAGAAGGGCTGACCAGCGGCGTCGCGGAAGCCGCGGCAGCCGCCGACGTTTCTCTCACCATCAACCGCCGCGGGTCTATGTTCACTTTTTTCTTCACCGGCCGCCCGGTGAAAGACTATGCGACGGCCAAGACCAGCGATACCGTGGCCTTCGCCGCCTTCTTCCGCGCCATGCTGGAAGAAGGCATATACCTGCCGCCCTCGCAGTTTGAGGCGGCGTTTCTCTCCGCCGCCCACAGCGAAGCGGATATCGAAATCACTGTCCGCGCCGCGGCCACGGCTTTTGAGGCTGTGGCTGCGCAGCGCAAGGTCAAAGCACAATGAGCACGCCAGGCATACCCGGCGGCACGGCGGGTGGATCTTCGAAGCCCCTAGAGCTGCAACCGGGCCTCTCTTACGAATTCAGCGAGCGAGTGGAACACTCGCTCACCGTGCAGTCGCACGTCCCGGCGATGCCGGCGGTCTACGCCACTCCGGCGATGGTGCTGGCAATGGAACGGGCCGCAGGCCAGGCGGTGGAGCCGGCCCTGCCGCCGGGGACCCTTACCCTGGGCACGGCGATCCACGTCGAGCACCTGGCGGCTACCCCGGAAGGGATGCAGGTGACGGTGCGCGCAGAACTGATCCGGGTGGACGGCCGCTTCCTGGAATTCCGCGTGGAAGCGCGCGACGAGCGCGAACTGATCGGCCGGGGCACGGTCGGGCGCGCCATCGTGGACCGGGCCAGGTTCGCGGCTAAAGTGACAGCCAAGAAGGCTGCCGGGAGCTGACCGCCGCTTTGTTCCTTGAACCGGCTCGGGCGCTGTGCTAGCTTGACTCCAGACTTCTTCCCCGGAGGCATACCTTATGATGGATCGCCCTCAGGATCTCAAAGGGTACCTGGTGGCAACCAATGAGGAATTTCGAAGGCTGGCGGATCAACACCATAACTACGACGAACAACTGCAAGAGCTCTCCAGCAAGAGCCACCTCAATGACGAGGAGCAGCTGGAGGAGGTGAAGCTGAAGAAGCTGAAACTCCGCCTGAAAGACGAAATGCAACGGATCATTCAGGAGCATAAGAGAGAACACCCTTCGGTGGCCTGACGGTCTGTGGCCGATTGACTGGCAGACAGGAAACGCAGAGGGGCGATGCGCCGCAAAGGCTCATCGCCCTCTTTAGGCTTTGGGGCTCTGGTAAAACAGGAGGGTAGCTGTGGTCTCCGACGGAATCCGCTATGGCGCAGCACTAAGCCTGGCTGCGGTGCTCCTGGCCTGGCTGGCTGGGGTGTGGTTTGCCCTGCCGCCGCTGGCCGCGGCGCTCTTTCTCCTTTATTTCTTCCGAGATCCTGAGCGTCTGGTGTCCAACGACCCGGGCCCGGTGGTGGTTTCCCCGGCCGATGGCCGGGTGGTGGACATCCGCGCGGGCGAGCACCAAGGGCGCCCCGTTCGCCGCATCAGCATCTTTCTTTCGCCCTTTGACGTCCACGTGAACCGCGCGCCGATCGCCGGCTTGATTCGCGATGTCCAATACACCCCGGGGCGCTTCCGGATGGCGGCCCGGCCCGAGGCCTCGGTTCAAAACGAGAGCAACTCGGTGACTGTAGAAGGGCCGGAAGGGGTGGTCGTGTTCAAGCAGATTGCCGGCCTGGTGGCCCGCCGCATCGTCTTCTGGAAGAAGCAAGGGGATCGCGTAGCCCGCGGGGAACGAGTCGGGATGATCAAACTCGGGTCCCGGGTGGATGTCTTTCTGGACTCGAGCTGGGAAATTCTGGTGCCGCGGGGGACGCGGGTTCGCGCGGGCACGACGATCTTGGCGCGGAGAAACTGAGATGGCCACGACCAACCGATTGCGGCCTGTTCGCCGAGGCGCCTACCTGCTGCCCAGCCTGTTTACTGTGGCCAATCTGTTTTGCGGCTACTTTGCCCTAACGCAGATCCTCGAGGCGGTGCTCGCGCCGGAGGTGGCCGCGCAGCATCTGGATGCCGCCGCGAAAGCCATCGGGTTTGCCGTGCTGTTCGACCTTCTGGATGGCCGCCTGGCCCGGCTGACCAACACGGCCAGCGCGTTCGGTCGGGAATTTGACTCGCTAGCTGACGTCATCAGCTTTGGGGTTGCCCCGGCGTTGCTGGCGTTCGCTTGGGGTATCCGCTGGATTGATCCGAGTAGTGCCGCGTTGATGGAGCACGTCCATCGCGCGGGCTGGTTCTTGAGCTTTCTGTTCGTGCTCTGTGGGGCGTCGAGGCTGGCGCGATTCAACATCCAGTCCGATCCGGTGCTGGCCAATCCGGGGCGTCCGGGCCGCAAATATTTTGCGGGCCTGCCCATTCCGGCGGCGGCCGGACTGGTGGCCGCGATCGTGCACGTGGTGAACGGCAAACCGCTGGTGTGGTGGGCCTGGTCGTTGCTGTGGCTGACGATCTTGCTAACCACCGCGCTGCTGATGGTGAGCCGCTGGCGCTATTACAGCTTCAAGGATGTGGACCTGCGTCGCCGCCGCCGCTTCGTCCCCGTGATTGCGATCGGCGCGCTGGTGGCCGCGATCTGGTTTTATTCCGAGCCGGTCCTTCTGGCGATGGCCTTCACCTATGCCGGCTCTGGCGTAGTGGCCCGCGTCGGCGGCCTCTTTCGCCGCCGCTTCCCTCGCCCCGTGCCGCCTCCGAGCGATCTTCCCGCCGGTGCCTGAGGGCCGCATGCCTCACGCTGGCTTTCATATCGCCTTGGTGGGAGCGTCCGCGCTCAAGGGCAAGGAAGTCAAAGAAGTTCTGGAGAGACGCTCTTTTCCCATTCGCCGCCTGACCTTGCTGGATGAAGAGGAACGGCAAGGACAACTGGCCGAGTTTCAGGGCGAGCCCACCTTTATCCGTTCCGTGGATGAGGGGAGCTTTGAGCAGGTGGATTTTGCCTTTTTCACAGGTTCGGCTCCTTTCATGCGGCACTGCTGGAAATTGGCCGAGGGCAAAGGTAGCCGGTTGATTGACCTGAGCGGGGTACTGGAGGAGTCGATGCCGGAGGTGCCAGTAGCCGGCCCGCTGGCTACTGGGCACCTTCCGCCAGGGGAAGGGAAGATGTTCGCGGCGGCGCACCCGGCAGCCCTGGCCATCAGTTCCATCCTGCGACGGCTGGCCGCCAGTTTTTCGCTGACTCGCGCTGTTGTGAACGTCTTTGAGCCGGCCAGTGAGCGCGGCGCGGCCGGAGTGGCGGAACTCCACCAGCAGACCGTGAGCCTGCTTCGTTTCCAAAAGGTGCCGCAGCAGGTGTTCGGCAGCCAGGTGGCGTTTAACCTGCTGGCCGCCTGCGGAGAGGACAGCCA
>JAKZXP010000134.1:0-2680 GCA_047514915.1 Terriglobia bacterium | reverse complement strand
TCGCTGGCCAGGATCGTGGGCGCGGAAAGCACCCGGGTGCGGCTACGGTTTTCCTCGGCGTTCAGGAAGAGCAGCAACTCCCGGCTGCGGCCCACCAGCGTTCCCACCGAAGCGCTCAGGCCGGAGTTGGGGAAGGTGGGGGTCCCAATCGTGCTCAATTGGCCTACCGGCGTCCGAAATTCCCGGGTGCGCTGCTGCAGGAATGCTTCGACCCCGAAGGCCAGTGCGCCGCTCAAAGTCACTTCATAAATCTTGGCCTCAATCAGCACCTGCCGTGGAACGACGTCCAGTTCCTTCAAGGTCTGCCGGATGGTCTCATAGTCCTGCGCGGTAGCCTGGATAATCAGGGCATTGTTAATCGGATTGGCGACAATGCGCACTGGACTTTGTAACACCCCGCCCGGGGTGGGCACCACCAAGATCTGGGACGGCATTGGGGACGGCGCTTCGGGGATTTGGCCGGTTCGGCCGATCTGGCCCGGGGCGCGCGGATCTCGGGGCGCAGGGCCAGGGCCTGCCCCATAGAGCCTGGACAGCACTTCAGCCAGGTTCTCCGCCGACCCGTTCTCCACCCTGTAGACGAAGTTTTGAATGCCGGTCTTGCGCACCGGCTTGTCCAGCTTTTCGATCCACTGTTGCACTTCCTGGTACACGTTTGGATTGGGGGTCACCACCAGGATTGAGTTTATCCGCTCGATGGCGAGGAAACGTACGGCGGTTTTCTCCGACAGTGCGTAGGCCGCAAAAATGTCGCGCAGGTCATCGACCAATTTGTGGGCCTGGCTGTTCTCGATAGAAAAGACGCGGATCCGCTGCCGGGCCAGGACGTCGGTATCAAACAGGTTCACCAACTCCATCAGCCGCTTCATACTGCGGCTGGTGTCGGTGATCAACAGGATGTTGCCCGGCTCGTGGGTCACAATGTGGCCCGCTTCCGACAGGTAGCTGCCCAGGATCTTCGACATGTCCGCGGCGGTAACAAAGCGCAGTGTAACCACGTTCATGACCATACGGTCGTCGGTGGGCAGGCTGGCCCCCGTGGGGTCTTGGGTAAGCGGTAGCGGGACGCGCGGCGCGTCCGCGAGCGGCAGGATGCGCCAGAAGCTGCCGCTCTGCACGGCCGTGGCCCCGTTGGCGCGCAGGATGGCTTGTAGCAGCGGCAACAGGTCTTCCTGGCGGAGATTGCCCAGGGTGTTGATGTTCACGACGCCCTTCACCCCCGGATCGACGATGTAGTTCATCTTGAGTTCGGCGGCGACAATGCTGATCACCTGCGTCAGGTTGGCATTCTCCAAGTGCAGGCTGATCCGCGCGCGGGGCTGGGCCGGCTCTTGCGCCGGTGGCTTGGCCGGCTCCTGCGCCGGTGGCTCGGCCGGTGGCTGAGTTGGTGGCTGGGCTGGTTGCTGAGTTGGTGGCTGGGCCGGCTCCTGCGCCGGTGGCTGGGCTGGCTGCTGCGCCGGTGGCTGGGCTGGTGGCTCGGCTGGTTGCTGCGCCGGTGGCTGTGTTGGTTGCTGCGCCGATGGCTGTGTTGGGGACTGCGTTGGTTGTTGCTCGGCTGGCTGTGCTTGTTGTTGCTGCTGCTGTTGCTGCTGCGCGACTGCTTCTTCGTTTCTTCGCGCAGCGCCTGTCGGTTTTGTTTCCGCCGAAAAGGCAGTCCCAGCCACGGCGGTCACGATGAGGCACCATGACACCAAGACACCAAGAAAGCTAAGCGCTTCGTGTCTTGGCGCCTTGATGCTGAAATCCTGATTCCTCCACTTCGTGTTTCCCCTGTTTTGCCTCATCTCAGCGTCTGCCTCCCTGCAGTTCGGGCGTCGGAGGGAGGTCTACGTACCAGGTTTGCACTCCAAAAGGCGTTAGCCGGCTGTATTTCTTCCGATTGCCTTCGATTGTGACTGTCAAAAATGGATCAGCCGTTGGGCTCCCAGCCGGCCGAGCGGTACGGGAACTCGGCGGAGAAGTCGCTGGAGTTGCAGTCGCCGGTTTCGAGGCAACGGCTTTGCCCGCCGGAACGGCGGTCAGCACTTGCGGCGCCGCTGGGCGCTTCGATGTAGTAGAGCCGGCCCCGGCCGCCCGGCGCACGTTTTGGGCCGACTCGTACACATCAATGGTGGTCTTCTCGCCCTCGAACTCGACCACCACCTGGTGCTCAGCGATTTTCACCACGCGATAGCCTGCGATTTCATCCCCCGCTTTAAGCCGCCGGAAAGCCCCTGAGCGGGCTTGTTTCTGGTCGGCCATCAGGGCCACCATGCCGCTGCCAAGGTTCACAGTTCCAACTACTATGGGAACCGGAGGTGGCGGGTCCTTTTCCACTTCTACCAGCGGCTGCGCGTTGTTGCGATCGGGACTGAACAGGTTGTAGGTGATCAGCTCGGAGTAGCGGGCCGGGCCCGCCGGCTCGGCATCCGCGCCCACCGCGTAAGCACCTGGGCGGCGGCTCACCGCGGGTGAAACGGCAAACTGCGCGTAGCGGGCATGATTGCGGCGCCAGGTAACGCCAATCTCGGCGGCCAGCCATACCGTCACCGCCAGCAGCGCCATGTTGACGTAGGCTATCGGCTTGCGCATGTTCTCTCCTTCATTACTCGGGCGCCGGTGCAGACCCGACGACCAGCAACCGCGCCCAGGGCGGACATTT
Source organism: Terriglobia bacterium (assembly GCA_047514915.1). Taxonomy (GTDB): domain Bacteria; phylum Acidobacteriota; class Terriglobia; order JAJPHL01; family JAPKYU01; genus CBDBKE01. The sequence continues at coordinate 39 of JAKZXP010000134.1, read as the reverse complement.
GGGTCCACCCCTACCGGGACTTAGGCGGCTCCGCTGCGG
>JAKZXP010000133.1:0-7204 GCA_047514915.1 Terriglobia bacterium | reverse complement strand
CAGTCCCGCTGGGCTGCACCTGGAGCCGGGCTAACAGCAACTGCGGGGAGTTGGTGGCGCCGGAGGCCGAGACCTGCACCAGCGCATCGTAGACGCCGGGACTCAGCCCGGCCGGGCTCGGCAACAATTGCAACGTCGCAGCCAGATCCGGAGCGCTGGTTCCGGAAGCCGCGGATAGCCCCAGCCAGTTCCCGCCAGAAAGGGGCAGGACCTCGGCCTGCCAGATCATCCCCCCCTGGCCCGCGTTCACCACCAGCACGTTCCCCGGCGGGACAAACGAACCGCCTTCGTTCACCGTAAACAAGGCCCCGGTCTGGCTCAGCAGCAGCGAAGAAACCGGTTCGCTCACAATGAACACCACCGAGACTGCCACGCTTTCACCCGCGCTGAGATTGGTCACCAGTAACAGGCCCTGGTAGACACCGGCGGGCAACGAACCCAGCGTGGCCGACAGGGTCAACGTGGCCGCGCCAGTGCCGCTGCCGGGGGAAACCGAGAGCCAGTTGCCGCCAGTGGCTTGGACCGTGCCGGACCACTGCAACACGCCGCCGCCGGCGTTGGTTAACGTTACCGTTTGCGGCGAAGGGTCGGCCCCACCCTGCGTCGCCCGGAAGGTGAGGAATTGCGGGTCCAACGCCAGCTTGGGACTGCCTCCCGGCTCCACGGTCAGAGTGACCGAGACCGTCTGAGGTGAGTTGGTTGCGCCGGCCGCGGTGATCGTGATGCTTCCGGTATACGTCTCAGCGGGGAGCGCCGAGGAGTTCACCGCGACCTGCACGACGGCAGGCGTCATGCCGGAGATCGGTTGGACAGTCAACCAGCCCGAGCCGCTCGCCAGTTGCACCGAAGCCGTCCAGGAGGTGCTGGCCAGGTTGCTGGTACTCACCTGCAGGCTCTGCCCGACCGGAGATTGACCTCCTTGCAGGGCGCGGAAGGAGAGTGTGGTAGGGCCGACCGTCAGCATGGGCACCACCGCGACCGCCGAGATGCGCCGGATGCGGTTGTTCACCCCGTCAGAAAAAATCACGTCGCCCGCGCTCACCCACTACGATGCCCTGCGCGCCACTCAGGCGCGACAGAGTGGCCAACCCGCCATCTCCCCGGAACCCGGGGTCGCCGTCTCCGGCGACGGTGGTGATGATGCCGGTGGCCGCGTTCACGCGACGCACGTTGTTGATGCTGGTGATCAGCACGTTACCCTGCCCGTCCATGGCCAGGCCTCGGGGTCTAGAGACACCGGCGGCGGTCGCCGGTCCCCCGTCGCCGCTGTAGGCGAAACGCCCATTGCCGGCAAAGGTGGTGATGATCCCCGTGGACAAATCCATGCGCCGCACGCGATGGTTGAAGTGGTCGGCGATCAGCAGGCCCCCGTTGCCGTCAAGTAGCAGATCGATCGGCCCGTCAAGCCTGGCGTTGGTGGCCGGGCCGCCGTCGCCGGAAAAGCCGCGACTCCGGCGGCCAGCCACCGTCTGGAGCATCCCGCCGGAATCGACCATGCGGACGCGCCGGAAATTGTCGGTGAAGTACACCCGGTTGCTCGCATCCACAAAGAGCCCCTCCGGGAAGGTAATGGAAGTGCTGGCAGCCGGACCGCTGGTTTCGGCAAACGCGGGAAACCCGTCTCCAACCACGGTGGTGATGGTTCCGGTTCCCAACCCTCCGGTGCCCGGCGCGACGCGCCGTACCCGGTGATGGAACTTGTCGGCAATATAGAGGTTGCCCGTGGCATCCAGGGCCAGTTGATGTGGTTGGGCAACAGCCGCCGTCTGCGCCAGCCCGCCGTCACCCACTCGCAGCGGGTCTCCGGCCAGAATGCTGAAGATGCCGGTAGTCAGGTTGAGCTGCCCGATCAGGTTGTCCCCAGTGAGAGCTAGGAGAAGGACGTTTGCCGGAGTCAGGAACATGTGCCGGATCGAACTCGGTATGAAGATGTCCGTTCCCGGACGCCCCTCGCTCAGGATGAAATTACCACAGCCCAGGACGGTCGAAATCACGCCCGTGGCTGCATCCACCTTGCGCACCCGTCCGAGATGGCCGATGTAGAGATCGCCGTTGGGCGCCACCGCCACCCCGCTGGGCGACCGCAGGTTGGCCGAAGTCGCCGGTCCGCCGTCGCCACTGGTCCCCGAAGTGCCGGTACCCGCCACGGTGCGGATCAAGCCGGTGGCCGCCTCAATCTTGCGCACCACGTGGTCGTCTTCGTCGGCAAAGTAGATATTGCCGGCCCCATCCACGGCGATCCCGTATGGGCTGAAGAGCCTGGCCTCGGTGGCCGGGATGCCGTCGCCGCTACTGTTGGCGTTGGGGCCCCCGGCAATCGTCGTGATCACGGCGCTGGCCGCGTCCACCTTGCGGATGGCCCCATTCCCGCGGTCGGTGAGGTAGAGGTTCCCAGCCGAATCCGCTGCGACTCCTGTGGGCAGGAACAACTGGGCGCGCGTGGCGGGCCCGCCGTCGCCGGAAAAGCCAAAGCTGCCATTGCCGACTACCGTGGTTATGAAGCCATCGGGCGTCAACAGCCGGATCCGGTTGTTCCCTTCATCGGCAATGTAGAGGTTCCGACCTGCGCCAATACCCACCCCCACCGGGCTGTTCAGGAAGGCCGACTTGCCGGGAATCGGGATCAGGTCATCCACCACAGTCCCGCCGCCAGCAATGACGGTGGCAATGCCGGTGATCGGGTCAATCCGGCGTACGGTGCGGCTGCCATCATCGGCAATGTAAATAAAGCCGTCCTGGTCCACAGTCACGGCGCGCGGAATGACCAGCGGAGTCTCGCGCGCCTGGAGGCCGTCGGCTGCGGAAATGTTGCCGACAACAGTGGAAATCACCTGCGCACCGGCGGCGGTGGCGAACGCTGCCGCGCACAGCGCTACAAACAGAATCCGGTGACAATGCCGAGTCATTGGCCGCATGCAGAATTGGGGAGGTTGATTCTATCGTCGCCGCTCCCTGCCTGCAAGCGAAAGGGAGTCAGGGTTGGGCCTTAGGCGAAGCGCTACGAGGGCGGCGGCGCTGGAATGGCGCTCTGGTAATCCACCCCCCAGAACTCCGGCAGTTCCTCAAGCAGCTCGATTCCCACCTTGTAGGTCCCCGGCCGGTCTTCCCCGCCAAGCCAAACTACCTGGCACTTGGCGCACTGGTCGGTAGCCAAATTCTGGATCTCTAGCACGGTCTGGAGGGGGTAGTTTTCGGGACACAAGACCATTGCCCCGTGGCGGTTTACCACCGCGGTGTGGCCGTTATACAATGGTCCCTCTCCTGTGATCAGGATCGGAATCTGGGCCAGAACTCGCGGACTTCTGCGCGCTTCAGCCGAAGACAAGTGTCACCCGTGATGGCTTGCTGCTCGATTCCAACGGCACGAGCCGATTCTAGAAGCCCACGTGGCCCATGTCAAACCAGAAAGGTCGCCTCAGTCAAGTTGGCAGGTGAGATCAGACACAACGGCATGAGGGAGTGCAACCCGGTGAAATCTCAGCGTCTCCGGGCCTCCGTGCAGGAATGAGTAGCCGGCTTTGGAAAAGCATCGGGCGCGGTCCCTGACGGTCGACGATTCGGTACGCTGTCCAACTGCAGGAGCCCCCGAGCGCCAGCAATCGGCCCCTCAGGCTAGCGCCCAATTTTCTTCGCCCTCATAACAGTGAAGACAGAAGGAAGAAAGGAAAAACGGAAGCCCCAGGCCTATGGTAAACCTTCTCGCTTACCGCAAGCCTAGGGCCACGAAGAAGTTATGACCGCGAAGCCTTTGCCGGACTGGCTAAACGCTGAACGAGCTACCGCAGCCGCAAGTGCTCTTGACGTTCGGGTTGTTGAACTTGAACCCGGCGCCCTCCATGCTCTCTACGAAGTCTACCTCGGTCCCGTCCACGTAAAGCAGGCTGGCCTGATCGATGAAGACCTTCAGCCCGTCATACTCCAGAACCTTGTCGGTCCCGTTGGCTTGGTTGTCGAAGGCCATTTGGTAGGAGAACCCCGAGCAGCCACCGCCCACTACGGCGATGCGCAATCCCGCCGGACGAGGCGACTGTTGGCCCAGGATTTCCCTTACTTTTGAGATCGCCGTATCGGTCAGTTGAATCATTGACTCTTCCCCTCTCGTAACAGCAAACAAATCAATTATACCACGGAACGTATAGCAGAATCCCGCTTCCAGGTCAACGGCCTTATGGCAAGAGTGTCCCAGGACCTTGGCGCATTGGCCCGGGGTGGCATAGGCGTGCCAGTCTGCTAGATTTGACACACTCGGCTGCCACCGGCCTCCGGGCTCCACCGGCCTCCGGGCTCCGCTGGCCTCTGGGCTTCGCTGGCCTCTGGGCTTCGCTGGCCTCTGGGCTTCGCTGGCCTCCGGGCTTCGCTGGGTAGTTTGCCTCACTAGCGGCCGCAGGCATACAATAGCCCTATGGACATGGCACTGAAGATCGCCGACCGTCAGTTCCGTTCGCGGCTCATTATCGGCTCGGGCAAGTACGCCAGCTTCCACCAGATGGCTCGCTGCCTGGAAGCCACCGGCGCCGAAATGGTCACTGTGGCTATTCGCCGGGTGAACGTGACCGACCGCTCTCGCGAGTCCTTGCTGGACTACATTGATCCCAAGAAGTACTTCATCTTGCCGAACACGGCAGGCTGCTACACCGCCGACGAGGCCATCCGGACCGCCCGCCTGGCGCGGGAAGTGGGCCTCTCTCACTGGATCAAGCTGGAAGTGATTGGCGATGAAAAGACCCTGTTCCCCGACAATTTTGGCCTGCTCGAAGCCACTCGCGTGCTGGTGAAGGAAGGTTTCGTCGCGCTGCCCTATACCAACGACGACCTGGTGGCGGCACGGCGGTTGATTGACGCCGGAGCCGCTGCTGTGATGCCCTTGGGGGCACCCATCGGCTCCGGCATGGGGATCCAGAACGTTTCCAACCTCCGCATTCTGCGCGAGATGATTACCGAAGTGCCGCTGATCGTGGACGCCGGCGGGGGCACGACCTCCGACGCTGCCGTGGCCATGGAACTGGGAGCCGACGCCGTTCTGATGAACAGCGGGGTAGCCTTGGCCCAGGAGCCGGAGATGATGGCCCAGGCAATGAAGCTGGCTGTCGAGGCGGGCCGGCTGGCGTACTCGGCGGGGCGCATGCCACGCCGTCTCTATGCCTCCGCCAGCAGCCCTCTGGAGGGTGTTGTCCGGTAGGGCTAAGATCCCTACCCCTCGTCGCTTGCCCATCTTCTGCTCGTTAGGCTCCTTCCTGCAAGGCTGACTGTTCGTCGGGGAACACGAGCGAGGGCTCGAAGATACGCACCCGCCGCAGCGCTTCCCCCACCGCTCCCGCTGGCATGACCAGCCGCAGCTCAATCCTGGCCCGCGAAAAAGGTTAAACTCTACGCCGGGTTTTGGACTAGGCGGGGGAGATTTCCGTATAAAGTAATTCCAGCAACGCTGAGCAGCTCAGGCACACGCAGCCGTCGCCCACCTGGTAGACAGTGAGGCTGTGGCAACGGGCGCATTCGGTGGTGGGATCGCAAGCCTCCAGGGCGCGTTCCGGCGGCTCCACCCCGGCCAGCTCTCGCCCTGTGTCAGACGTCTCCAGTTCGAAGCTCGTGTGACAATCACTGCAAATGTGATTGAAGCAACACTTAGGCTCGCAGCTATAGATCACGGCCTGAGAGCCACAGCTAGGACATCCCAGCACCGGAATGGTTGCCTGCATCGCCTCACCGTAGCACAAAAGTTGGGCCGCATGTCCCATCCTGTGGCAGATTAGGGTGGCCTCAGCGACGTACTTGTTGGGCGCGTTGTTCTGGCTGCGGATTGATCCCACAGAGACGCTCGGTAAGTGATCGTCCGAAACCTGCTACCGCCGATAAAGGTAGAGCACATGCCGGCGGCTGTTCTCGTCCTCGATCACGTTTTGGACTTGGTCCGGCTCCCAGCCAGGCACTTCAAAGTCGTGGCAAACGACCCGAGCGCCTTTCTTCAAGTACTTCTCCATTCTAGGTCGCAGTTTTTCGTTGGCGCCGGTCAGCAGGTAGAGGGTAACCACGGTGGCCGGGCTCAAATCCACCTGCAGCATGTCGCCGTGAATCACTGTCACCTTGTCCTGAAGGTTCAGTTCCTTGACGCGTGCCTGGCTCTGCTTGTACAAGCTTTCCTCCAGCTCCACGCCGACGGCATTGGCGCCGAATTTCCGTGCGGCCATGATGAGGATACGGCCGTCGCCGGAGCCCATGTCATAGACGGTATCCCTGGGCCCGACTTCGGCTAGCTGAAGCATCCGCTCGACCAACATTTGTGGTGAAGCCACAAAGGGCGCCAGCGACTCACCAGGCTTTACCTCGACCGTCTCGGCCTGCTCAGCCTGACTTTTCGCTTCCGTGCCGGTGGTACTCAGGCCGCCGGCGCGGGGCAGGTCATTGTTGGTATAAACGCGAGTCGCTTTGGGGCGGGTCCTTTTCTGGGCGCGGTTGCGACGCGCCACCTCGCCTAACGACTGCGCCCAGCCCGCCGCGCCCAATAGCACAACCGCCACCCCCAGGCTGAGGAAGCGACGGACAAGCCGCGGCTGCGTATCCATAGGAGACATCTTACACGGCACCAGCGCGTCCGTAGCTACCGGAAAACTCTACTTAAACCAGTAGCTAGGTGGCGCCGGGCTTCTCAGCAACCTGCGAACTCAGATCTTGAACAGGTTGTCGAGTTTCTTGCGGACTTCCTCAGCGGAGGAGCATCGGCACGCTGCATCCCTGGCCAGGAGCCACAACCCTGGACGAGGCCTGAACAAGGCCTGCACAAGGCTTGAACAAGGCCCAAACAAGGACGGTTGTCAAGCGCTCGCAGACCGCTTTATCGCCTGCCGAAACGCGTGCCGAAACCCGTCGCCGAAATCCGACACCGAAATCCGATATTAGTGGCGGTATAATTCGCCCGTGCGCCTGATCGTCGGAATCTCGGGGGCTACCGGCGCCATTTACGGGGTGCGCCTGCTGGAGGTGCTGCGCGGCGAGCGCAGTGTGGAAACCCACCTGCTGATTTCCCGGGCCGCTGAGCGCACCATCGCCTGGGAGACTTCCTACACGGTGGAGCGCGTCCGGACCCTGGCCGACAGCTGGTACCCGGTGCAGGACATTGCCGCGGAGCTGTCCAGCGGCTCGTTCCGGACCGAGGGCATGGTCATCGCGCCCTGCTCGGTCAAGACCCTGGCTTCGGTGGCCACCGGCG
>JAKZXP010000132.1:0-4786 GCA_047514915.1 Terriglobia bacterium | reverse complement strand
CACTCATACCGCCACCCGCTCAGCGGTGCGCCACTTGCCCGTATAACGCCCTTTCCGGAAACTGACCCACTAGCGAAGGGTTGCACAGGTTGACACCGCCGGGCTTGCAGCTCAGGCGCGGACGGCTTCGGCGACAGTGGAGCCGATGCGCTCAATCGCCTTCTGAATATTTTCCTGGGAATTGGCGTAGGAGAAACGCAGGTAGCCTTGCCCGTACTCCCCAAAGTCCTCTCCGGCGAGGCAGGCCACCCCGGCCGAGTCCAGCAGCAGGTCGGCGATCTGCCGCGAGGTCTTGCCGGTGTCCTTGGTGTTGGGGAAGACGTAAAAGGCGCCGCGTGGCAGTGTGCAGGAGAAGCCGGGGATGCGGTTCAGCCCGGCCACAATCAGGTCCCGCCGCCGTCGAAACTCCTCCACCATTTTCCGCACAGCGTCTTGGGGGCCTCGCAGGGCCTCGATCCCCGCTCGCTGCGTGAAGCTGGCCGTGCACGAGGTAGAGTTGACCTGCAAGCGGACCACGTGCTGGACCAACTCCACCGGCATCACCCCGTAGCCCAGGCGCCAGCCGGTCATGGCATAGGTCTTGGAGAAGCCGTCCAGGATGATCGTCTTCTCTCCCATGCCGGGGAAGGAGGCGATCGAGCAGTGTCGGCCCTCATAAAGAATCTGGCTGTAGACCTCGTCAGAGAGCACCACGAGGTCGCGGCCGGCACACAGGCGCGCGATCTCGCTGAGGTCTTCTTCGGGAATGATGCCGCCGGTGGGGTTATGAGGCGAATTCAGAATCAGCAGCCTGGTGCGGTCGCTGAGTTGTTCCGCCAGCGAGTTCAGGTCCAGCGAAAAGCCGCGCTCTTCCGACAGCCGCAGCGGCCTGGGCTGCGCCCCCAGGTAGCGGATCATGGACTCGTAGATGGGGAAGCCGGGGTTGGGGTAGAGCACCTCGTCGCCGGGTTCCAACAGAGCCAGCAGGGTGAAGAACAAGATGGGTTTGGCGCCTGGCACCACCACTACCTGCTCGGGCGTGACCCGGATGCCGCGGCTGGAGGAGACTTGCTCGGCGATGGCTTCCCGCAGCTCCGGGTAGCCTTGGGAAGGGCCGTAGTGCGTCCAGCCTTGTTGCAAGGCAGCCTCAGCGGCGGCCACAATGTGGGGCTCGGTGGGGAAATCAGGCTCGCCGATTTCCAAGTGGATAATGTCACGTCCGGCCGCTTCCAGCTTGCGGGCCCGCGCCAGCACCTCAAACGCCGTCTCGGTTCCTAGCCGACTCATCCGCTCTGCGAAGCGCATCCTTACCCCCTCCGGGCGTTCAGCATAGCACGCCACACTGTGTTTCTGGCGCGGTGAAGCCCGGCTTGACCGGCTTGCCGACCGGCACCGGGCCGGACGGCCTGTGGGGCCAAACGTACTGCTTTGCAAAGGGCAGGCGGTGAGGTATAACTGTCGGACTTGAGCATGCGCAAAGCCAAAATCATAGCTACAGTAGGGCCGGCCACGAATACCCGGGAAGGCGTGCAGGCGCTGGTGCGGGCCGGGGCAGACGTGGTGCGGCTGAACTTTTCTCACGGAACCCACGCGCAGCACGCACGCCTCATCCGGCTGGTACGGGAAGTGGCCGCGGCCGAGAAGCGCCACCTGGCCATCCTGCAAGATCTGCCCGGACCGAAGATTCGCACCGGACGACTCGAGCAAGGCCGTCCGGTGACGTTGCGGACGGGCCAAACGCTGCAGTTGACACCTAAGGAAATTGTCGGCAGCTCCCGGCGCATTTCCATCAGCTATCCACGCCTGGGCCGGGACGTGCGCCCCGGTGACCGGATCCTGCTGGCCGACGGGTTGATCGAGCTGCAGGTGAAGAGCTGCCACGGCAACGACGTGACCTGCAGGGTCCAGAATGGCGGCCTGCTGGGTGAGCACAAAGGCGTCAATTTGCCCGGCGCCAAGCTACGCATCCCTGCGATGACCAAAGAGGACGAACGGCACCTGAAATTCGGCCTGGAGCAAGGCGTGGACTATGTGGCGGTCTCCTTCGTGCGGGCGGCCCGGGACGTGGCCGCCGTCAAGAAAGTGATTGCCCGTTCGGGGAGCCAGACTCCTGTCGTCGCCAAGCTGGAAAAGCCGGAGGCCCTCGAGGATCTGGAGAACATCCTGAAGATCAGCGACGCGGTCATGGTGGCCCGGGGAGACTTGGGCGTGGAGATGTCGCCGGAGAAGGTCCCGATGGCGCAGAAGCGCATCATCGAGAGGGCCTGCGCCGCCAAGGTTCCGGTGATTACCGCCACCCAGATGCTGGAGTCGATGACCGAGAATCCCCGCCCCACCCGGGCCGAGGCCAGCGACGTGGCCAATGCCATCTTCGACGGCACCGACGCGGTGATGCTTTCCGGCGAGACAGCCACCGGGAAATACCCGCGCGAAGCAGTGGCGATGATGGCGCGCATTGCCGAGGAGGCCGAAAGGCATATGAGCGAGATCCATCCCCGGCTGCGGCGGGCGATGCACGAGCACAATATCGCGGAGGCGATCAGCGAGAGCGTGGCCCACGTGACCGAGGAACTGGACGTCAAGGCGGTCGTGGTCTTCACCCGCAGTGGTTCCTCGGCCCGGCTGATCTCCAAGTACCGCCCGGTGCCCCCCATCTACGCCTTCTGCCCGGAGCAGCGGACCTGCCAACGGGTGGCTCTCTACTGGGGCGTGCAACCGTGGCTCATGCCGCTGGTTTCTGACACCGATACCACCATCGCCTCGGCGGAAAAGGTCCTGCTGCAAAAGAAGCTAGTCGCCCGGGGCGATATCCTGGCGGCCGTGGCCGGCAGTCCTTTCACCGCGCCCGGCGGCACAAACCTGATGAAACTAATGCGCGTCGGAGAATGGCGGCGAGCCTGAGGCGGCCCGTGCTCGACTACTCTCCGTGCTGGCTCCTCGTGCTCGCTTCGGGTGCTGGCGGCCTACTAGCGCAGGTGGCTCCGATCGACCGCTCGAAGCTGCGTCTGACGGTCCACCGACGCTTGGCGGGCCGTCTAACTTTCATGTAACTTTCCTGCTACCTTTAGCGTCCCAATGGGTTTATGTCCCGTGTGCCGGCAAGTCTACAGAGTCTTGCCTGGAAGCCTAGAGGCCGTTGTAAAATGGATGGGTCGCCCGACGCAGGGCGTCTCGCATGAAAACTCTGAGTCGGGAGAGATGTCCCGTTTGAAGCTGTCGGCACCACCCAGGTTGCTTTTCCTGCTGTTCCTGTGCTGGTTGGGAGCCCTGCCCGCCAGCGCCTCCGCAGCGGCGCCGGCTGCCCAGCAAGCCGAGTCGCAGGAGCTCATTGACCACATTCGGTTTCTGGGGAACCGGCGCGTGCCCGCGGCCACCCTGCGCGCCCGGATCTTCAGCAAACCCGGCGATCCCTACAGCCCGGATGTCCTGCGCCGCGATTTCATGTCCCTGTGGAACGCAGGGTTCTTTGAGAACATCCGTCTCGAGGTGGAGGATGGCGACAAGGGGAAGATCGTTCTGTTCCACGTGGAGGAGAAACCCACCATCCGCGCGCTGGATTACAAGGGCATCAAATCGGTCACTGTCTCGGAGATCCTGGATCGCTTCCGTGAGCGCAGGGTGAGTTTAACGCCGCAAAGCCAGTACGAGCCCACTCGGGTGCGGCGGGCCGAGGTGGTGCTGACAGAGTTGCTGGCTGAGCGCGGCCGCCAGTACGCGAAGGTTCGGGCCGAGCCCAAACGCGTGCCGCCCAACTCGGTGCTGCTGGAATTCGTCGTTGAGGAAGGTCCCAAGGTCAAGGTCGGCAAGATCGAATTCACCGGCAATACTGTTTTTAGCAACCGGGATCTGCGCCGGGCAATGAAACACCTGCGCCCGATCGGGATTCCACACTCCATCATTCTGGAAAACATCTTTAGCAAGACCTTTGACCACAACAAGCTGGCCGCCGACCTGGAACAGGTGCGCGGCAAACACCAGGACCACGGCTACTTCACCGCGCTGGTGCTGGACCCGGACATCAACAGTCGCGACACCGGCGGCGGGTGGTTCCGCATTCCCCTGTTCTATCCCAACCGGCCCAGCAAGCGGGTGGACCTGACAATCCCCATCCAGGAAGGCGAGCAGTACCGGGTGGGGAAGTTGGCTTTTACCGGGGTCAAATTCTTCCGCCAGCCGGACGCCATTATGTACCCGTTGTTCAAGATGAGGGAAGGCGACATCTTTGATGTTTCCAAGATCCGCTCTGGGCTGGAGGGCCTGCGCAAGCTGTACGGGGAATTCGGCTTCATCAATATGGTTCCTACGCCGGATGCCGACGTGGATCGGCAGAACAAGATCATCAACATGACCCTCGACATCGAAGAGGACAAGCAGTTCTTTGTCCGGCGTATCGAGTTCTCGGGCAACACTACCACCCGCGACAAGGTCATCCGGCGCGAGATGCTGTTGGACGAGGGGGACATGTTCAACAGCCGGTTGTGGGAAGTCAGCATCCTGCGGCTGAACCAGCTCGGCTTCTTTGAGGCGCTCAAGCCCGAGGAGGCCGACATCCGGCCCAACAACCGGACCGGCCAGGTAGACATCAATTTGAACGTCAAGGAACTCGGGAAAAACACCATCGGGTTGACGGGTGGGACCAGCGGCATCGCTGGCAGTTTTGTTGGAATGAACTACTCCACCAACAATTTCATGGGGCTGGGAGAGACCCTGACCTTTGCGGTAGAGCTCGGGAACCGCCAACGCAACATCCTGTTCGGCTTCACCGAGCCCTACGCGTTTGACCGCCCGCTGCAGATGGGTTTCACCA
>JAKZXP010000131.1:0-4310 GCA_047514915.1 Terriglobia bacterium | reverse complement strand
AGCTCTGGGAGCACCGGCAGGGTCGGAACGGGCTGGCCCTCCCGGCTAGGCCAGATGAAGCAGCGATGGGGCGACGATGAAGCAAGCGGCGGCAGAGGAGAGTTCCAAGTTCGTCAACCTCTCGGTTGGTCCTCTAATGGGAGCAAAAGAGCTATACCCTCTGGTAGGATTTCCGAGGCCGGTAGTATAGTGGGCCAGTAGTATAGTGAGCCGGTAGTATAATGGGCCGGTAGTATAGTGGGAAGGTGGCCGGCGAGGGACCAAAGGAGCGGCTGTGGTCAAACGCAGCGGATCAGACGAAATTTTAAGATGTTCGTTCTGCCACAAGACCCAGGACGTGGTGGGTAAGCTCATTTCTTCGCCCAACGACTACTCACGGGCCTACATTTGCGATGAATGCGTGACGGTCTGCAACTCGATTCTGGAGGACGAGCACGGCGAGTCGTCAGCGGGCCGGCTGCAGCAAATCCCCAAGCCCGAGGAGGTCAAGGAATTCCTGGACCAGTACGTGATCGGCCAGGAGAAGACCAAAAAGAAACTGGCCGTCGCCGTCTACAACCACTACAAGCGAATCCAGCTGGCGCGGCAGCGGCACAGCGATGTGGAGCTGACCAAATCCAACATCCTGTTGATCGGCCCCACCGGCACGGGCAAGACCCTGCTGGCGCAGACCCTGGCCCGCCTGCTCGAGGTGCCCTTCGCCATCGTCGACGCCACCACCTTGACCGCGGCCGGCTATGTGTGCGAGGACGTGGAAAACATCCTGCTCCGCCTGCTGCAGAACGCCGAAGGGGACGTGGCCCGCGCGCAGCAGGGCATCATCTACATTGACGAAGTGGACAAGATCTGCCGCAAGGACGAGAATCCTTCGATCACCCGTGACGTCTCCGGCGAAGGGGTGCAGCAGGCCCTGCTGAAGATCCTGGAAGGGACGGTCGCCAATGTCCCGCCGCAGGGCGGCCGCAAGCACCCGCACCAGGAATTCACCCAGGTGGATACCACCAACATCCTGTTCATTTCCGGCGGGGCGTTCGTCGGCCTGGAAAAAGTTATCGCCCACCGCACGAGGAATAAGGCGATGGGATTCCGGGCCGAAGCGGGGCCGACGGCGGTCACCGCCAGCGGGCGCCGGGAAATCGAGCTACTGGAACAGATGCAGCCGGTGGACCTGATCAAATATGGGCTGATCCCGGAGTTCGTTGGCCGCGTCTCGGTGATTGGCGTGCTGCAGGAACTGGACAAGCAGTCGCTGGTGGAGATCCTGGTCCGCCCCAAAAACGCCATTGTCCGCCAGTACCAGAAGCTATTCGAATATGAGAACGTGCGGCTTAAGTTCACCACTGAGGCGCTGGAAGCCATCGCCGATGTGGCCCAGACCCGGCACGTCGGCGCCCGCGGCCTGCGGATGATCCTGGAAGACCTGATGCTGGAGGTCATGTACCACCTGCCGTCGTACCGGAAGGTGCGTGAGTTTACGGTGACCAAGGAAATGGTGGAATCTCAGCAGATAAATATGTCAAACTATATGGAGAAGGCGGGATAGAGTTTGCCTCCCCGGCCCGCTGGGGTCGCCCACTGGCACGATTGAGGGGCGACACGGGCTTGGGAGGAGCCCGATTATACCTATGGCAACAGTGCGCGAAAAAGTGGAAACCCGGCGGCTGCCGATGATGCCCATCCGGGACGTGGTCATGTTCCCGCACATGATGACCCCATTCGTGGTGGGCCGCGAAAGCTCCATTCGCGCCCTGGAAGAAGCGCTGGCCACGGACAAGAAAATCTTCCTGGCTACGCAGCACGACGCTTCGGTGGAAGAGCCCAAGCCCAACGAGATTTACCAGGTGGGCACGGTGGCCAACATCGTGCAAAGCGTGAAGCTGCCGGACGGCAACATCAAGGTTCTGGTGGAAGGTCAGGAGCGCGCCCGGGTGGTCAGCCTCAGCGACGAAGAGGGCTTCTTCCGCGCCATCGCCCGCACCGTCACCTACCGCACCGAGCAGACTCCGCAGGTGGAGACGCTGACCCAGCGCGTCACGGCGCTTTTCGAGCAATACGTCAAGATCAGCCAGAACCTGAATTACGAGACGATGATCGCCGCCGTCCGGTTGGACGACCCTGGCAAACTAGCCGATACCATCGCCGCCAACCTGCAACTGCCTATCGAGGAGAAGCAGGAGCTGCTGGAGATTCTTGATCCGCTGGATCGGCTGCAGCGGATCGGTGACGTGCTCGACCTCGAGATCGAGAAGCTCAACGTGGACCGCAGCATCCAGGGTCGGGTCAAGCGCCAGATGGAACGGGCCCAGAAAGAGTACTACCTGAACGAAAAGATCAAGGCCATTCAGAAGGAGCTGGGACGCGGCGAGAAAAGCGAACTGGACGAGCTGAAGAAGAAAATCGACGAGGCCGGCATGACCAAGGAAGCTCACGAGAAGGCCATCCAGGAGCTGAAAAAACTGGAGCTGATGCCGCCCATGTCAGCCGAATCCACCGTCAGCCGCAACTACCTGGATTGGCTGCTGGCCGTCCCCTGGAAAAAGAAAACCAAAGAGATCCGGGACATGTCCCGTGCCGAGCACATTCTGGAAAAAGATCACTACGGACTGGAGAAGATCAAGGAGCGCATCCTGGAGTTTCTGGCCGTGCGCCGCCTGGTGAAGAACCCGCGCGGCTCGATCCTGTGCTTTGTGGGACCGCCCGGAGTGGGCAAGACCTCGCTGGGCATGTCCATCGCGCGCGCTACCGGACGCAAATTCGTGCGCCTTTCGCTGGGCGGGGTTCGCGACGAGGACGAAGTTCGTGGCCACCGCCGCACTTACATTGGCGCCCTGCCCGGCCAGATCCTTCAGATGATGAAGAAGGCCGGAACCCGCAACCCGGTCTTCATGCTGGATGAAGTGGACAAGATGAGCATGGACTTCCGCGGCGATCCTTCGGCGGCGCTGCTGGAGGTGCTCGATCCGGAACAGAACTACATGTTCATGGATCACTACCTGGACGTGGAGTACAACCTCAGCCAGGTCTTCTTCATCACCACCGCCAACGTCCTGCACACAATTCCTCCCGCGCTTCAGGACCGCATGGAAGTCATCCGCCTGGTGGGCTATACCGAGCCGGAAAAAATCGAGATTGCCAAGCGATTCCTGGTCAAGAAGCAGCTCGAGGCCACCGGGTTAAGCGAACAAAACCTGGGGTTCGTTGACGAATCGCTCGCCAGCATCATTCAGCACTACACGCGCGAGGCCGGCGTGCGCAATCTGGAAAGAGAAATCGCCAACGTCTGCCGCAAGGTGGCCCGCAGGGTGATCAAGGAAGGGCGGAACATCCGTATTAAGACCAGTCCGGAAGACCTGAAGGAATACCTGGGCGTGATCAAGTTCCGAGACACCCGGGCCGAAGAGAAGAACGAGGTGGGGCTGGCTATAGGGCTGGCCTGGACAGAGGTTGGCGGCCAAATCCTGACCACCGAAGCCACCCTGATGGAGGGCAAGGGGAAGCTTACGTTGACCGGCAAGCTGGGCGATGTGATGCAGGAATCGGCTCAGGCCGCCATGAGTTACGTGCGCTCACGTAGCGCACAACTGAGCCTGGCGCATGACTTTTACCGGCACCTGGACTTCCACGTCCACGTTCCGGAGGGCGCCATCCCCAAGGACGGCCCATCGGCCGGCATCACCATCGCCGTGGCCATTACCAGCGCGCTCACCCGCATCCCGGTGCGCCACGACGTGGCCATGACCGGAGAGATCACGCTGCGCGGCAAAGTGCTGCCCATCGGCGGTCTCAAGGAGAAGTTGCTGGCTGCTCACCGCACGGGGCTCTACGAGGTCATCATCCCGAAAGACAATGAAAAAGATCTGGCCGATGCTCCGGCCAACATCCTCGAGGCAATGAAAATCCACGCCGTGGAAACCATGGACCAAGTCCTGCAGGTCGCACTGGAACGACCCCTGGTCGGGACGCCTGCCGAGTCGCCGATTCCGGCGACCCCCGACTTTCAACCCACGGTGCCTGAACAGGACCGGATCACGCAATAGGACTCCGAGCCGTCAGCAGGAGGCATCGCACAGCGCAACCGCGCTCTGCAAATTCCGACGCCGACCCGGCGTCGCAGGCGGGTTCCCCCGAAGACCCGAGCCGCTTCACCAGTGGAGGACAGGGCACGGTCGGGGGTGCATCCAATAGCTTATGAACCTCACGCAACTAAAGGAATTGAACATCGGCCGGCTGACCCAGTTGGCCAAAGACCACAACGTCGCCGGCGCATCCGGCATGCGCAAGCAGGACCTGATCTTCCGCCTCCTGCAGGC